>JAQYWP010001199.1 GCA_029379285.1 Rhizonema sp. PD38 | reverse complement strand
CTTCCAGCAGTGTCTTGACAACTTCTACAAGTGATGCCTGAATAAAATCCGTTGTGTCAAATGCGACTCTATACTGCATCCCTGGCGGAAAATTTTTGGCGAGTCGTCTCATTTCAGCTTTCACTTCATTGGCAACGTTTAAGGCATTACTTCCTGGAGTGGGAAATATTCCGATACCTACGCCATCTTGACCCCTAAATCTGAGAAAAGAACTGTAATCTTCGGCTCCAAGTTCCACCCGACCAACATCTTTAATCTTAATTAACGAGCCGTCTGTACTAGTTTTTATAATAATATCCGCAAATTCCGAAGGGTCTTTGAGCCTGCTGACAGCTTGTAAGTCGATCTGGTACATTTGATCGGGTAGTGTCGGTGCTTTACCGATTTGCCCAACACCTACTTGCACGTTTTGTTCGCTAACAGCATTGATCACATCTTGAGCCGTGAGGTTGCGGGTGGCAAGGCGAGCGGGATCGAGCCACAAACGCATGGCATAGCGGCGGGCACCAAAAATCTGAGCATCACTGACACCCGGAAGTTTTTTCAGCGCATCTACTACATAAAGATCAACGTAATTGCTTAAGAAGGTATTATCGAATTGCTGCTTATCGCTGTAAATCCCCATTGCTAACAGGATGTTGCTAGACTGCTTGCTGATGGTGACTCCTGTTCTCTGTACCACGTCTGGCAACTGCGGTTGAGCGACGGATACGCGATTTTGGATGTCAACAGCTGCAATGTCTTTGTTACGCGATGCATCAAATGTCACCGTAATTAGACTTGTACCATTGTTACTGCTGCTCGAAGTCATGTACTTCATGCCTTCGACCCCGTTAATCTGTCGTTCTAATACACTCGTGACAGTGTTTTCGACGACTTCTGCACTAGCACCAACGTAGTTAGCAGTCACGTTTACTGTTGTTGGGCTGATCTCCGGATACCGATCTGTAGGTAGTGTAGGAATGCTAATTGCTCCTACCAGCAGAATAATAATCGCACAGACACTGGTAAAGACAGGTCGCTTAATGAAGAAGTCAGCAAACATATGAATGGGGAATGGGGAGTGGGGAATTGCAAGGTCGCTAATTACTAATTGCTATTTCTCAGGTTCAGGCATGATAGGAACGCCATCTCTAAGATTGAGCAGTCCGGAAACAACAATTTTTTCTCCAGGCTGTAATCCTTCGAGTACTTGATAATTATTACCTCTAATGTCGCCTAACTTCACAAGCTTTTGTCGAGCTATTAATTGTGACTTTCCTTGAGGTGTTTGTTGCATTTGGGTCACGTAGACATACTTAAGTGCAGCTACAGGAAACACAGCTGTAGTTGGAATTGATACTCCTAATCGCTGATTCCAAATCACTCGGGCTTTAATTAATTGATCCGCTCTCAGTTGATCTTTAGAGTTATCAAAAAGTGATTTTACCAGGATTGATTGGTCATTATTATTGACGGCAGGAGCAATAAAAAATACTCGGCTTATACCTAAGCTCTGACCTTGCGCGTCTATAATTTCTACTGCCATTCCCTTACGTAATTGGGTTTCCTTCTCTACTGGCACAGAGATGTTTATTTCTAAAAGTTTGTTGTTAGTAAGAGTCGTGAGTTGTGTGGAAGTATTCACAAAATCACCCACTTTCACTGGAATGTCGCCAACGGTTCCCGCAAAAGGAGCGTTAATTGTGTAGTACTGTAGCTGAACTTGCTGTTGCTTGGTATTGGCTTGTACTTGTTGGATGTCTTTTTGAGCTTGGACAATTTTAGCTTGTTGCGCTTGCATTTGAGCATCGGTTGAACGCATCTTAGCTCGGGCTGTAGCAAGCTTATTGGTATACTGATCCCGTATTTGTCGAGATACAGCACCTTCGTCTGCCAGATTAGAATACCTTTGGTAATCCTGCTGGTTTAATTTCACATCGGCTTCGTTGGATATGCGATCGGCTTCCAGAGATTTGAGTGTACTCCGTGCATTTTCCAATTGTGACTTAGCTGATTCCACCGCAGCACTATAACTACTCACCGCAGCTTGTTGCTGTCTAGGATCTATTTGGACAATTGGAGCGCCTGCCGGAAGAGAAGTTCCAGGTCTGACAAATACCTGGACAACTTGACCCTGAATTCTCGGCTGTAACTTCACTGATTGCCGCGATTCTATACTAGCAATGTATTCTGAACTGTCCTCAAGTGTGCCCGGTTGCACTGTGGCTACTTTAACTGGGACAGCAGGCGGTGGCGCATTGGCAGGGGATGATGCTTTGTTTGCAGGAGCGAGCGATCGCCAAAGTACGAAGCCTCCCCCTAGCAATAGTGGTATTAATAAGAACCAAACCCACCTTCGTTTTTTACGTGGTGTCTCTAATATGGTCTCTGGCAAATTTTCTCCAAAATCAGTTGGAGACTCAGTGAATTTCATAGTAGATAGCTAACCTCTGAATAAACTTACAGAAAATGGATTCTAAATGAGATTCTATAATTTTTCATAAAAATTACTTATCAACAATGAGGTTATTACTGAAATCATGTAATATCCCCTCTCAATATACTCTCTTGTTTCGTTTTCTAGTTGTCTAATTTATCGAAAGAATAACGATAAAACTAAGCTTATTAGTCTGTCTATCTTACCGTCTTTTCAATATCATCTTGCGACGAATCTTCTAATCTTGGTATTGCACGCAAAATTTTCGCTCTTTTATTTGAAGCTGGTTTCAATGTCTGCTTGCCAATAATATATGAGTAGACATTATCTTTTTTATACAGTATAAAAATTAACATTCTATATTTTCCGATGTCATCGCTCACTGTTAGTCTTGTTATCCTGCTCTAAGG
>JAQYWP010000209.1 GCA_029379285.1 Rhizonema sp. PD38 | reverse complement strand
TAACTGTATTGCTGAAAAGATAGAAAAATACAGCAGTTATTTACATCCAATTTGAGTTGTGAGAAACTCCTTTAACTGGGTGATCGCGTTTCAACCGTTGACAGCGAACCTTAAACGCTCGAAACGTACTCGTTTTACAAAATATTTAGTATTGCTATGAATTTTTGAGACTTTGTGCAATGTACTCTTAAGTTTTCCTACAATAATTGTGTGTGTCTGTTTCTCCAGTTTCAGTCTATGCCCTCGTCGAAAACTCAGTCCCCCAAATCCGTTGAAGTCGAGCAAGAGTCCTCTCCTTCCTCCCCATCTTGGCAAATCAAGCTTCTGTACGATGGTCAGTGTCCATTGTGTCTGCGAGAGGTCAACTTCTTGAAAAGACGAGATGCCTGTCGAGGTTTAGTCGCGTTTGTAGATATTGCGGATGATGACTACAACCCTGAAATTCATGGCGGTGTAGACTTTGAAACGGCGATGGGGAGAATTCATGCTGTGCTTCCTGATGGTACCCTCATTAAAAATGTGGCAGTTCTTCGTCGAGTCTACGAAACCCTTGGAATGGGCTGGGTTTATGCTGTCACCAAATGGCCGATTATCGGTCCCATCGTTGATAGACTGTATGCGATTTGGGCTAATTTGCGCCTCACCCTCACTGGACGACCAAATTTAGCAACAATTATTGCCGAGCGCAACAAGCGGATTGAAACTAAGACTCAGGGGCGTTGCCGACTGAATGATCCTGAATAAGCCTTCGGAGTAAGATATGTAGTTGTCACTGATTAATTATTTTTTGGCGCTATCCCCAACAAGCTTGCTAATCGTCCACCATCTCAAGTATCAGTATCCCTCTTTTGTTTGTTGACTACAAGCTGCATAATGTCCAACCACAACGAACCCATTAAGGTATCTGGAACATCGTCTCCCACATGAACAGGAATGATAATTTTCCCGTCTTTAGAATAGCTCAGAACAAGACACCCGACTAAAAGAAGTCGGGTGTCTTGTTTGGAACAGGTTTGATGTGCAGACTGTTATGGATGCGACAGTTTATTTACACTGTTTGTGCAACTTCAGCTTTGACAGTTGCGTATGCCCAATCTAACCACGGGAGTAAAGCTTCGATATCAGAAGTTTCTACCGTAGCTCCACCCCAAATCCTAATTCCAGGTGGTGCGGAACGGTAAGATGCAATGTCGAAAGCGACTTCCTGCTTTTCAAGTAGTTTTGCTAGTTTTTGTGCGGATTCAGCTTGCTGCTGTGGACTTAAAGCCGTAAACCAAGCATCGACAATTTTCAGACAAATTGATGTACAGGAACGAATTTTCGGTTCCTGAGCTAAAAAATCTGCCCAGTTGCTTTGTTCAACCCATTTAGCAATTATTGCCAAGTTAGCCTCACTGCGACGAATCAAGGCAGGAAGTCCGCCGATACTTTCTGCCCACATGAGTCCATCGATCGCATCTTCGACACACAGCATCGACGGCGTGTTGATCGTATCTCCTTTAAAGATACCTTCGATTAGTTTGCCTTTTTGCGTGAGGCGGAAAAGTTTCGGCACGGGCCAAGCAGGTTGATAACTTTCTAGGCGCGAGACAGCACGAGGTGAAAGTACGATGACACCATGTTGTGCTTCTCCACCCAATACCTTTTGCCAAGAATAGGTAACAACATCCAGTTTCTCCCAAGGGAGATCCATTGCGAATGCAGCTGATGTGGCATCGCAAATAGTCAGTCCACTACGGTCAGCTTTTATCCAGTCGCCATTAGGTACTCTGGCACCTGAGGTTGTGCCATTCCATAAAAACACTACGTCTCGGCTAAAGTCAACTTCGTCAAGATTGGGCAAACTGCCATAGTCTGCTTTAAAGATGCGTGTATCAAGCAACTTGAGTTCATCGGCAACATCTTTAACCCATTCCTGACCAAAACTTTCCCACGCCAAGATATCCAGAGGGCGCTGTCCTAGAAGCGACCACAACGCCATTTCTACCGCACCTGTATCAGAAGCAGGAACGATACCTAAACGATAGTCTGTAGGAACACCGAGAATTTTCTTAGAGCGTTCGATAACTTCTGCTAACTTAGCTTTGCCAGCACTGGAACGATGGGAACGACCCACACAAGCATTTTTCAGTTCTGCTACAGTCCAACCGGGACGCTTTGCACAAGGACCAGAAGAAAAATGGGTAGTTTGAGGCTTGGTTGATGGGAGTGTAAGGTGATTTGACATCGGTGTTAAATAGGTCGGTGGGAATAAATAAGACTTTGCTTTTTGTTTGGTTTTGTTGGTGAGTTAATCTTTTTTTACATTAAGTGAAATTTTTCTGCCAATATACTTGATATTTTGTATCGACTTGGATAAGAGTGTAAAGTACGCATTACCAAGAAGGGAGGACAGACTAGTGGTCTGTCAAGTCAATTTTGCCGGGTTAACAGCACCAAGAAAAATCTCTTTCCCCCCTGCTTCCCCTGCTTCCCCTGCTTGCCCTAACCCGTAAATTTTAGGTTGACAGACTACTAGGGGCGTCCAGGCGATCGCCTGCCATGTTAGGGCTACCACAAGGATGTCACAAAAGCGTTTAAATAAGCGGAGATTGTATGCAGCATCTAAAAAAAAGACAGTTAAGCTAATACATAGACAAACCCGCTTGTTAAGAGGAGTGTCAAGATACAAGTTGCTAGGTGCAGCGTCTCTGGTAAATGGTAATAGGTCAACTTACATTATTAGTTAGAATTGATATCTAGCAGTATATTTCCAACACATTACTTAAGGTCAGAAGCGCTCTAGCTTCTGAAAAAAGCTGCAATGATGGATTTTAAAACCCAAACGGCTCCCAAAAAAATAGAAATTACTCAGCTAGCAGTGAAGCGTCAACCACTAAAATTGCTGCTAGACACAGAGGCTTTACTGCGCCGCCCAACAGTCGCAACACTGGTGCCAATTTTACCACAAAGGGTGGGAAACCAATTGCTTGCAGCGTCATCGATAGCAGATGATTCTTTGAAAGAGCTAGCATCCGTTGACTTAGAGAAGATCGGCGACGTGGAGATGCGATCGCCAAGGATTCAGATTGGTTTGAGCTTCGTGGGATTTGGGGCGCTGATGATAGTTGTACTACTGCTTTACCTCAACACACTACATCCGGAACTGAGTACAGTTGAGCTTTGGAGAAAATATTGGCATCAATATGTTTGGTTTGTCAGTTTAGGTGTAGCGGGGATGTTCATCTTAGGTCGAGAAGCGATGCGATCGTGATATACCCTGAGTAGAGGAAGAGTGGAGAGGTGAGAGGCGGAGTTTTCACTCTAACAGAGGTGATCTGGGAAAAATAATAACTCTTAACTCCTGTCTCCTATCTCCTGTTATGTGGGATATTTTACATTTAGCAGTAATTTCAGCTTGTCAAAGGGGACGAGTCAAATGCCTTTAAAAAGTAGGAACACAATAGCAGAAATTTTAGAAAAATGTGAAGCAGATTTGTTAGTAGACTGGCTGAAAGAATTGGAAAATTCTGGCATTCGCCGAGATGACTTGATGAGAGTAAACGAGATGCGCCAACAGTGCGAGGAGTTCCTCCGCCTGTTGAGTAATGCTGTACAGCATGGCAACTTGAGTGACATAGAGGCTCCTGAATGGGGAAATTTACGACAGATGCTAGCAGGTATTTCCCGTTCTCGCGTTCAACAAGGCTTTACCCCATCGCAAATAGCAATTTTTGTTTTTTCTTTTAAGAAGCCTTTGTTTGATCGTCTGCGTCAAGAGTTGAAGGATGACGAAGCTTTTGCCGAAAACATCTGGTTATCTACTCACTTATTAGATCAACTCGGACTTTGGACGACAGAAGTCTTTCAAAAAACTCGTGAGGAAGTCATCGGGCGGCAACACGAGGAATTACTCGAACTTTCGACCCCTGTTATAAAACTATGGGATGGTATTTTAGCTTTGCCCATGATTGGGACACTCGACAGTGCCCGCACTCAAATCGTCATGGAGACTCTCTTACAGCAAATTGTGGAGACTAACTCTCCAGTCGTCATCATTGATATTACAGGTGTACCAACTGTAGATACGCTTGTTGCCCAGCACCTGTTAAAAACCGTAGCTGCTGCCCGTTTAATGGGATCTGATTGTATTATCAGCGGTATCCGTCCCCAAATTGCCTAAACAATTGTTCACTTAGGTGTAGATTTAACAGATGTAGTGACAAAAGCTAGCATAGCAGATGCTTTTGCCTTAGCCTTGCAACGCCAAGGACTTGTTACGCCTCATAAGCCAGATAGGAATAGGGAGTAACTGACTTCCTACTAAGATTTTAAAGAGGTACTTTTGTGGACAGCATTCCCATACTAAAGATGGGTGAGTATCTTCTGGTAAGCATCCAGGTAGATATGCATGATCGCCTAGCCCTAACATTACAAGATGACTTGACCAACCGCATTGTGAAAACTGGGACAAAGGGTGTTCTGATTGATATCTCCTCTTTAGAGATTATAGATTCATTCATTGGGCTGATTCTTAGCAACATTGCCTCGATGTCTCGCATTCTAGACGCTGAAACTGTCATAGTCGGTATGCAGCCGGCAGTTGCCATTACATTAGTGGAGCTAGGGCTTTCCCTTGCTGGCATTCGCACAGCGTTGAATATTGAAAAGGGGATGGATCTCCTGCGCGCATCGTTGGAGTTCCCGCCTGGGGAGAGCGTTAACCGTGCAAAGAAGTGAGACACTAGACATTCGCTCATCATCAGACATTGTCCAAGTTCGTCAGAAGGTACGGATGTGGACACAACAGTTAGGATTTAGTCTAGTGGATCAGACAAAAATTGTGACAGCAGCCAGCGAATTGGCACGCAACACAATGGAGTATGGCAAAGGGGGAACTGTTCAATTGGAAGAACTGAACGATGGGAACCGTAACGGGTTGCGCTTAACATTTGAAGACGAGGGTCCGGGGATTCCAAACATTGCTCTGGCAATGAATGACGGTTATACTACCGGAGGTGGTTTAGGTTTGGGTTTAAGTGGTGCAAAACGGCTGATGGACGAGTTTGAAATTACCTCTGAAGTCAATCAAGGAACTCGCGTCACAATTACACGCTGGCGCTATTTCAATCGTCGGTAGGGATTAATAACTATCTTCTCGTATACATATTTTGCGATATTTTATACATCTGTCTAAAGGTATAAAATAATGATAAATTTGTATACCTATGATCTAAGTGACAAAAATTATCCATAATCTCTTTTTGCCCACATAGATACAGCTTAGAAGCCAAGAGCCAGAAAATAAAAAAGTGATGCCGCTATGAAAGATTGCATTGTCCTTTCGGTTACAGAAACGAGCCAAGTGGGAGACGCAAGGAGGCAGGCAATATTAATGGCGGCGGCTTCGGGATTTAGTCATACGGAGCAAGGAAAAGTAGCAATTGTAGTCACAGAAGTGGCTAATAACTTAATCAAGCACGGTAAAAACGGAGAACTGAGCCTGCGCTCCGTAAGAAGTGATCGGCATAATGGGCTCGAGATTTTAGCTTTAGACTCCGTCCGGATCTGGCATGGCGAATGTGCAAGAGTGCTTACGGGATGGGTTCTCGACGAAAGGAACTTCTGGAACCGGTTTAGGAGCAATTCAGCGCCTATGTGATGTTTTTGACATTCATTCTGTCGTTGGATTAGGGACGGCATTGGTAGCGCAACTTTGGGTTGGCAAAGAGAGTGGGGATAGGAGAGTTTTGAATTCTCAACATCCGTCTTTGGTGAAAACCAGAGAACGCTCTGATTTCTTAGAACTTGGTGTCGTGCAGTTGGCGAAACCAGGACAAGAGGTTTGTGGTGATGCTTGGGCAGTGGAAACACAGTTCGAGCGGAGCTTGATTTTAGTAGCAGATGGATTGGGATCAGGATCGGCAGCAGCAGTTGCATCTACTGAAGCAGTAAGAATCTTGCAAACAAACGCTCTTCAAAGTCCAAAAGCAATTTTGGAAATAGCTCATTCAGCTTTAAGAGGTACGCGAGGAGCAGCAGTTGCGATCGCGGAAATTAATCCCACCCAACAAACTATTCGCTTCGCTGGAATTGGTAACATTGCGGGTGTGGCGATCGCGGAGACAGGAAACCGCAGCCTCGTGTCCTATAACGGCATTATCGGTCATCAAGTTCGTAAAATAGAAGAATTTGTCTACCCTTGGTCGGCGCGATCGCAACTAATTATGTACTCAGATGGTTTGGGGACACAATGGTCTTTAGATCGCTACCCTGGTTTACTCAGCCACCATCCTGCTTTAATTGCTGGTGTACTGTATCGGGACTTTAAGCGATCGCACGATGATGTCACAGTGCTGGTAGCAAAGATGAGGGAAATTGTTAGTGCTTAGTAGTTGCAATTAGTCACAAAAAATAAACACTTAACAAAGACTCCCGAACCCGCTATTAAATTAGATATATCCCTCTTGTTCCTCTCTTTGTGTTCTCTACGCCTAGATGAATTTTTTCAATCGGTAATCTTCTAACTGTTTGGGAGTAACAACAGACAATTAACAATCAACAATTAACAAATCTTATGAGTTACCCAATCTTGACAGTAGAAATGCGTTTTGAGCAGGATATAGTCTTAGTACGTTACCGAGCGCGTCAGATTGCCAGCTTTTTAGGATTTGATACCCAAAAGCAAACGCGCATTGCCACAGCTGTTTCCGAAATTGCCCGCAATGCCTTTAAGTATGCAGGTGGGGGAAAAGTAGAATTTCTTGTAGAAGGGCAGTTTCCCCAAGTATTCCTGACTCGTATTTCTGATACTGGACCGGGGATCGCTGATTTGCAAGCAGTTCTCGACGGGCACTACCACTCAAAAACTGGAATGGGATTGGGACTTGTGGGAGCAAAAAAGTTGATGGATGAGGTGCAGATCGAGTCTTACCCTGGTAGAGGAACAACGGTGCAACTTGTGAAGCACTTTCCCAAACATGTTCCACAGATGACCAACACTCAATTGACTGGGCTAGTGGAAAATCTGATGCGTCAAGCTCCCGAAGACCCTTATAGCGAAATTCAGCAGCAGAATCAAGAATTGCTCCAGACTTTAGGCGCACTCCGCCAAAGCCGAGAAGAACTCGCTCAACTCAACCAAGAGTTACAGGATACTAACCGGGGAGTGATGGCGTTGTACGCTGAGTTGAACGATAAAGCCGAGTCTCTCCAGCGAGGCAGTGAACTAAAGACACGCTTTCTCTCCAACATGAGTCATGAGTTCCGTACACCACTCAACGCCATTCTCAGTCTTTCGGAAATGTTACTTAGTCATTTGGATGGTGACTTATCAAGAGAGCAAGAGAAGCAGGTGGAATTCATTCGCAGATCGGCTCAGTCGCTTTCGGAATTGGTAAACGACTTACTGGATACAGCAAAAGTCGAAGCCGGGAAAGTATCTGTCCAAGTAACTCCCTTTGAGATAGAGGACTTTTTTGGTGCGTTACGAGGTTTGCTGCGCCCGCTTGTACATCATGATGATGCTGTTACTTTAATTTTTGAAGAACCAATCGCTATTGCCACGCTACATACGGATGAAGCAAAGGTTTCTCAGATTTTACGGAATTTGATTTCCAATGCACTCAAGTTTACAGAACGCGGTGAAATCCGAGTTAGTGCGAGAATGGGAGATGATCAAACTGTCATCTTTTCTGTAGCAGATACAGGAATTGGCATTGCCAAAGCCAACCTAACACTTATTTTTGAAGAATTTGCTCAGATTGAGAATCCCCTTCAAAAACATTTTAAAGGAACGGGTTTGGGGCTTTCTCTTTGTAAAAAGTTGGCAGAGTTGCTGGGCGGAAAAATTGAAGTCCAAAGTAACTTGGGCGTTGGCTCAACGTTTTTCCTCACCCTTCCTACTGTTTATTCAGGAACTACGCTGAGGGATTTTGAATTGCCGCAAGTGAGCCAGCGCGGACACCACATGCCTCTGTCGGGAGACCCCCTTCGGGTGACGCTGGAGATGACAACCGACTTCATCGCACCAAAGACTTCTACAAAAATTTTAATTATTGATGATGAAGAAGCTTTTCGATATTTACTTAAGGATATGCTAGCAGAAATTACCTGTGCGGTAATTGTAGAAGCGGCAAGTGGTGCTGAGGGACTGCGCCAAGTACTTGAGGAACAACCGCAAGTTGTTTTTCTGGATCTTGTGATGCCAGATATGAGAGGATTTGAAGTCTTGGAACGGTTAAAATCAAATCCAGAGACTTGCTGTGTGCCAACGATTGTCTTTACCTCAAAGCATTTGGCAGCGTCGGAGTATGATCGTTTGGTGGCAAAAGCTGTTGCCGTTATTTCTAAAGAAATTGGGTCACGTCAGCAGACGATTACGCAAATTCAAGCAGCACTGACAAAAGCTGGACTACTAGCAGCCCACTGTCTTGGTTGAAGCAGGAAATGTTTCTTGATGTCCTATGATATCTAGTAAGTATGGAGCAGACGTAGCAGTATGGACACACATTCGCAAATCATCCTCTTAGTGGACGATAATGATGCCAATCGCTACGTAGTTTCACGTATATTACATTCCTATAATTTTGAGGTCCAAGAAGCAAGCACTGGCACAGAAGCCCTGAAATTGGCAGCGAAACAACCAGACTTGATTATCCTTGATATCAAGCTACCAGATATCAATGGGTTTGAAGTATGCCGACAATTAAAAGCAAACCCAACGACTGCCGCAATCCCCGTTTTACATCTTTCTGCCCACCGCATTACATCTGAAGACAAAGTTCAAGGACTCGATGGTGGTGCAGATGGATACTTAACTCATCCAGTAAATGCATTAGAACTAAATGCTACAATCAAAGCCTTGCTGCGCGTCAAAGAAGCGGAGGAGAAATTACGGCAAAGCGAGCAAAAATTTCGTGCCATATTTAATCAGACGTTTCAATACGTTGGACTGCTAGAAGTCGATGGCACAGTAATTGAAGTGAATCAGTCAGCGTTAGATTTTGCCGGCTTGGAATTAACAGATGTGGTGGGACTTCCATTTTGGGAGACACTTTGGTGGACACTGTCAACTAAGACTCAAGAGCAGTTGCAAACTGCTGTTGCCTGTGCCGCAGCAGGTGAGTTTGTCCGTTACGAAATCGATATCCGAGGTGCAGGAGAACAAGTCGCGACGATTGACTTCTCGATTAAACCAATTAAAGACGACATGGGAAAAGTTTTACAGCTGCTTCCAGAAGGTCGAGATATCAGTGCTCGCAAACAGGCACAGAAAGCGTTACAGGAGAGTGAAAAGCGATTTCGTCAGTTGGCTGAGAACATTCACGATGTTTTCTGGATGTCCGAGCCGCAGAAGCGACAGTTTATTTACGTTAGTCCTGCCTATGAACAGCTTTGGGGACACTCTTGTGAAAGCTTACATGTGGATTTTATGGGCTGGCTCAATGCTATTCATCCAGAAGATCGCCAACGGGTGGAAACGGCTTTCTTTGAGAAAGCGCTGCAAGGAGAATATGATGAAGAGTATCGCATTATTCGACCAGATGGCTCAGTGTGTTGGATTCGAGAGCGCGGCTTTCCTATCGAAGATGAGTTCAATGAGATTCATCGGGTGGCTGGGATTGCAGAAGACATTAGCGATCGCAAGTTAGCAGAAGCCGAACGCGATCACTTGTTTGAACTGGAACAAAAAGCCCGAAATGCAGCCGAGTCGAGCAATCGCATTAAGGATGAGTTTTTAGCCACGCTGTCCCATGAGTTGCGGACTCCCCTAAATTCGATCTTGGGTTGGTCAAAAATGCTCCGCTCTCGCAATCTTGATCCGGCAACGGTAGCTCGTGCATTAGAAACAATTGAGCGGAACGCTAAATTGCAGACTCAACTTATAGAAGATTTACTAGACATTTCCCGCATTCTTCGTGGCAAGATTCACATGAATGTTTCTACAGTCGATCTTGCAACATCAATTGAGGCAGCCATTGATACGGTATATCTAGCTGCTCAAGTCAAGTCTCTTGATTTGAGATTCTCTATTGTTCCTTGGCGAGAGCTAGGGGATGAAGATTTTAGATTGGAAGCGGATACAGGCACATCTAACATCGAGATCGCGAAGCAAAAATTATTGGTTGCGGGAGACTCAAACCGCATACAGCAAATTATCTGGAATCTGCTTTCCAACTCCATCAAGTTCACACCAACTGGAGGACGAGTGGAAATCCGATTGGAACACCTACAGCAGAGTCAGGATCACAACTTCTCACACACCCCTATAGTACATCACTTTGCTAAAATCACGGTTAGCGACACCGGTAGGGGAATCAGTGCGGACTTTCTTCCTTACGTCTTTGAAAGCTTTCGTCAGGCAGATGGCTCAATGACGAGAAACCAATCGGGACTCGGGCTGGGTTTAGCAATTGTGCGACATCTTGTGGAATTGCACGGCGGAACTATACATGCTGCCAGTTTGGGAGAGGAACAAGGGGCAACCTTCACTGTGATGTTACCTTTACTGGAAAAAAGCGACGGAGAAAATGGGTTCAGCTCATATCGCGAAACCACATTGCAGGGTCAACCTCTTCTTGGTGTCAGAATACTGATTGTTGATGATGAGTCTGATAGCCGCGAATTTCTGACCTTTATGCTAGAACAGTATGGCGCAGTTG
>JAQYWP010001198.1 GCA_029379285.1 Rhizonema sp. PD38 | reverse complement strand
TTATAGTGGTATAGCACTATTCCTGTCTATTGCCATATCCTTAAAGTCTTCATATTACTGAACTTTCTTCAACATTTTAAAAGCCAATTAACAATACGTCTTTAGACGTATTTTTCAGTAAATAAAGAATATTAGTATTTTTTGTTACATATAATCCGAGTGAAAAAGTCAGAGTTTTCTTCTATAGTTTGCTATTATCTGGCAAAACTTTAAGTTGAAAGACTCACTTATTGAATAATAATACTAATCAGGTATATTATTAATAAATTATTAAAAAAAATTGGCAGGTGAAGTTGTGAAAGTCTTGCTGCTGAAATGATTAGCCAAGGAAAAGTAGGTAGAAGGGGGTTCTACTCAGGACTCAGGACTCAGGACTTAGCACTGCTGAAGGGGGTTTGTCTCAACCTACGACAGACTTTCTACCCCATACCTTCATAAACATTAATTAAAATAAGGAATCAACAAGTGGCTTTGATGAGAAAGTTTCAGCTTAGGCGCTGGCAAGTTTTGTTGTCATTCTTTCTAAGTGCATTACTGTGTATTGTCGCGATCCCGACTTATGCAGCTAGCACTCCGCAACAAGATTTACAGCGCCAAGACGCTTATATTGAACAAGCAATTACCAAAGCTGAGGCAAAAGATTTCCCAGCAGCAGCTGAAGCGTTTAAGAAATTTCAAGACAATTGGTTTGACATTGAAGATGGGGTAAAAAAGACCTCCCGTCAAGCCTACAAAGACATAGAATCTTCAACGGGTGAGGTCAAGTATGCTTTATCAATACAGCCTCCCCAACAGTCGCAAGTGGTAAAATCGCTTCAGAATTTACACGCAATTAACCAAAAATTTATTAGCGGAGGATCGAATGGCACAACAGCCCAAGCAACATCAAATCAGGTTACAATCAAGAGTCTGCTGGATCGCTTAGATCGTGCTGATGCTGCTATAAAGATTAACAATACTGCAACTGCCGCTGATGAACTTAAAGGCTTCCAGACAGATTGGTTAGAAGTCGAAGGAGTTGTGGCTGCCAAGTCCAAACAGGCTTATATCGATGTTGAAAACAACATGGCCGTAGCCTATGGAGCAATAAAATCCAATGATGTGACGGGAGCTACTAGTAAGATTGCTCAGTTGAGACAAGACTTACAACCGTATGCTAGTAGTGATTTACGTTACAACCTCTGGGATGCAGCACTGATATTACTGCGAGAGGGAATGGAAGCGTTACTTGTTGTAGTGGCGTTATTAGCCTTCCTGAAAAAGAGCGATAATGCAGAAAAAAGTCGCTGGATCTGGATTGGAGCGGCTGTGGGTATTATTGCTTCAGTTGTCGCAGCTTTTATCTTACAAGCAGTTTTCTCTAAGATTTCTGCAGGCAGCAGTCGCGAACTTATTGAAGGCTTCGTGGGTTTATTTGCTGCCGCGATGCTATTTTATGTTAGCTACTGGCTGCACAGCAAATCATCTTTAGGAGCATGGCAGGGTTATATCCGAGAACAAATGAATTCAGCATTAGCAACGAACAGTGTGCTGTCTTTAGCGTTTCTGGCTTTCTTAGCTGTGTTCCGAGAAGGAGCAGAAACAGTTCTATTCTACATTGGTATTGCTCCCTCAATTAGCACCACTGACTTGGTCGCTGGGTTCGGGTTGGGGACAGTGATTTTGATCGTGGTTGCCGCGTTGATGTTAGGGCTGGGATTGAAGATTCCTCTCAAACCTTTCTTTCTAGTCACCAGTTTATTAATTTACTATTTAGGCTTTAAGTTCATTGGTAGTGGCATTCACTCCCTCCAAGTCGCAGGAATTCTCCCTTCGCATACGAGCAGCTTTTTACCAAGTTGGGAACCACTAGGTTTGTTCCCAACTTGGGAAAGCACCATACCCCAACTCGCAATTTTACTTGTCGCAGTAGCTGTGGTGCTATACGAGCGTAGGCGGAATGCATATAACTCTGCAAAAGTCAATTAGGAACACTATCCTGTAACGGCTGTCAACTTGCGATAGCATTAGTGTTAGCGAGTCTTCTCCCAAGGGGAGACGCTACGCGAACGAGCGTCAGCGCAGATTGCAGCGGGAACTGGCTCTCCTTAATCCCCCCAAAACATTGGGGAGGCAATGCTTTGGACGGGTTTTTCCGCTTAAAGCAAGTGGCGTGGGATTAAGGAGAGCCAAATTGTCTGTTGTCGGGTTAGCTTGAACTCGATTGCGAGGAGCGTGGGTAATATCAGGATCTGAAAAAAAGTTCGACTTGAGTCTCACTGCGCCACATCCACTCAATCTCCTTCCACAAAACTTTGTCAGCCCTTGAGCGATACCTTGAGATGAGTGATGAGCAGAAATTTCAGGCGATCGCACGACTGACCACAGACTGTGCAGTCAATCCCTCTTGTTCCATCTGCCTCTGGATTTCCACCCCAACCGCCTGATCATGGATTGGAGGAATTTGAGCATATCGGTTTCCATCTGGTAAGCCACGCCAAATTGAGGGGGTGTCCAAAACAGGGACACTAACATCATGTTGTTGTTCTTTTAATGTTTTATTAACAACAATATTGTTGTTTGCGTTCATCTCGTGGTCGTCCGTTTTAAGGACTACCCCATCATTGCCCGCTAGTTGCTGTTCAATTCCTACTTTCTCAGTATCTTGTATTTTTGGAAACTCAATTACTTTCTTTGTACGGATATGCGTAATACGGACTACTGGTTCCGGCAACCATTCCTCTACTGGTTTAAACCAATACTCGCTACTGGTACCTGGTTGTTTGTACTCTTCAATGATATTCTGTTCCTTGGCAATAGACAATCCTTTGAGTATTGTTTTCCTGTCACA
>JAQYWP010001197.1 GCA_029379285.1 Rhizonema sp. PD38 | reverse complement strand
GTCAAATGGATAGCATTTATGTCTGCGATTATTCTATAAAGCTAGAGTTTCGATTTCTACGGATGTAATTTCTGGCAGAGGTTTAGAGATGTGCAAGTGCTAAAGGTATCATGGGAAACTGACTTGTTATTTTACAACCACGCTTGTCTCAACTGATAGACCAGGAACAATCCGTGATTCGTATCCTCGAATACTTTGAGGGTCGAAGACAACTTTAACTGGGACACGCTGTACGATCTTAGTGAAGTTACCGGTGGCGTTGTCAGAAGGTAGCAAGGCATATGTCGCACCTGTTCCTGGTGACAAACTATCGATATGGCCAATGAAGGTATGTCCGGGTACGGAATCGACTTTGATTTCTACCTTCTGCCCAATCCGCATATGTGCGAGTTGGGTTTCTTTGTAGTTAGCGACTATCCAGTCATCGTTCTGAGACAGCGCCATTAAGGGAGTACCTGGTTGCACCCGTTGCCCGACTTGTGCAGTTTTGTTTCCTACCCGACCTGAGGAAGGAGCATAGATATTAGTGTAAGATAATTGCAATTGTGCATTTTTGAGATTAGCTGTGGATTGGGCGATCGCTCCTAATGCCGCTTGATATTGAGCTTGGTACACTTTAGTTTGAACCCCTGTGGCTTTTGCCTGTTGCAGTCCACCTTGAGATGCTGCGAACTGTGCTTGGACTTTAGTTATATTCTCTTGGGCTTGTGCCAAGTTAGCTTGAGCTTGGGCAACTTGTTGCAATGCAGAACTTTTTTGAGCTACGTCAACTTGATATGTGGCTTTGTAAGCATTCAGTTGCTGAAGTGGAATTGCACCTTGGTTGTATAAGGTGTTATAGCTTTTGTAATCAGATTGTGCTTTAGTGAGATTGGCATCTGCCTGAGCTACTTGTGCTTGAGCAACAGGAACTGCTGCCTGAGCTGCTTTGACTGCGGCGATCGCAGTGGAAATTGATGCTTTGGCACTACCAACATTACCCTGTGCCTGCTGCGTATTACCTAAAGCAGTTTCAGATGACAGTTGAATCTGAGAAAGTGCTGCACTAGCCTGGCGTTGCGCCGACTCCAAAGAAGCTTTTGCTTGGAGGACTTGTACCTGATAATCTTGAGGATCGAGTGCTACTACCTGTTGTCCGGCTTGTACGTATTGGTTATCATTAACCAGGACTTTAGTGACTGTACCATTCACCCGGCTACTTACAGGATGAATATCCGCCGTCACATAGGCGTCGTCTGTAGTCACGTGACTAGAAGCGTATTGCAACCAGTGAACACCAAAAGCAGAACCAACGATTGCCAGTACACCCAAACCCAAGAAAATGAACTTTTTACGGTTTTTGTTTTTAGGCTTAGATTCCTTTGTCTCTTCCTCTGGCTGCAATTGCTCTTCTGCTTTTGCCTCATCCTCAGACTTTTCGGCTGGTTTGGAAGGCGGTTCAACTCTTACTAATGTCGAAGTTGTATTCGGAGAAGCATATTTATTATAAGTTGCGGTCCCTTCATCCAGTTCTCGATACTGATTTACGGCACCTTTTCCATTTAGAAATTCTTTGTTTGAGTAACTCATCGCTTTTACCTGTAAACACTACTTAACTAACTAAAATTTATTTAGGATAAGATTATTTCGTGTAAGTAATATTTAAGATAACAAGTTACTATATCGATTTACACCCACCTTGAGGGAGAGTTTTTCCACGCTTAAGTAATAGCTCACCTTATCAGTCTCTATCTCAGGTATGTGAGCTAGCTTTATGATTAATGCTACGGAATATGGTTATAACTTTGCTCTGCTTTTCAGGGGAATTTTGGGTGAGATGAAGAGCCGACTATCAGCACAATCAATCGCCAGATAGTTGCTAATTTGTTTACAATTTGTTACAAAAAGACAAAGAAGTTCTATACTTTTAAACTGAGATGTTAGGTGGACTTACTGGTTTAACTGATCCCAAAGGCACAGACTGGGGAGAGCGAATGCTCAACACCGTTGCCAGCCAAACGATTCGCCACATGTTCACCAAGAGCGAGTCTGTGGAAGTCTCTGTTCGCTGTTATCCCTCCAGCAAACTTTTGCAAGGTAGCATCGATAGCTTTAAAATGACTGGTCGTGGCTTAGTTATCCGTAGAGATTTCGCGGCTGAGGAAATTTTTATCGAAACTGATGCTGTTGCCATTGATTTTGGCTCAGTTTTAAGCGGTAAACTGCGTCTGAAGCAACCAACTCAAGCGATCGCCCAAGTTGTTCTATCAGAAACAGGCATCAATCAAGCTTTTAAAGCCGAATTAGTGAGAAAGCACCTGGAAAATCTCACCACACCAGCATTAATAGAAATATCTGGTGGTAAACCAGTGTCCTTTACTGAAATCCAGGTGCAACTCTTACCTAATAATCGACAGCGGATTTCGGCAAAAGCAGACTTAAACAATGGCGAACTCGTACCGCTAAACGTGATTCTGACAATAGGCATTGAACGGCGACGACGGATGTCATTCACAAACCCCCAAATCGAACTCGATTCAGTTCCAGAAGCACAAAAGGAAATCTCGCAAAATCTGAGTCTAGCATTGGTAGAAGCTTTGAATAATTTAGTCGATTTAGATCGTTTTGACTTGGATGGAGTGAAGATGCGGCTTAACCGTCTAGAAACCGATGGTGAAAAGTTAATTTTCAGCGGCTATGCCGAGATCGAACGAATTCCCAGAAATCCTTGAGTGATATAGCCCATGACACAAGAATTAACCGTACCGAGTACTGTCAGCTTTCTGGCAGATGGCGGTGAAATGGGGAGGTGGGCATACTTCACTAGGAACTCACCCACGCGCGCTTCTTTTT
>JAQYWP010000208.1 GCA_029379285.1 Rhizonema sp. PD38 | reverse complement strand
GATTTACCGAAACCACCTAAAACCACCGCAAACCGAGTTAAGCTGGAGATCAGTTTTTTCAATGCTTCTTCATGTTCTGGGTGAGGTAGTTTTTTCGCTAACAACCATGTCAATTCCCCATCTATATTGTATGTGGGTTGAATATAACCAGCTCTGCCAAAAGTTCCGGGATTATCCTTGAGAAGTTGGAAACTCATTCCCAACAATCCAATGATTGCCTCACCTTGAATCCCACCAAACAGATTATTGACAATTCTATCTGCGGTATCTGCGTTACTTAGTCCGCCAAAAATCCGCAACGCATGCCCTCGCACTGCCGCACGAAAGATGTTGGCGCGAAACTCTCCCGTCCCATCAATAAGCTTAGCTGCTTGCCCTTGCCCTTTGAGTTTAGTGCGGTAAAGAACATTACCCGTGTGAGTAGCTGGTTGCCCGTATCCAGCACTAACACGGCAACCAATCCCTGTGGAGATGGCTTTTTCCCAAATCTTCCAGATAATTTCCCACTCAGAATCTTTTAAAGGTGTGTTACTAGAAATACCAAATCGCAGTTCCGGTTGATGTAGAGAAATCTGAATAAAAGCACCACTATCTTTTTGAGTTGATTTTACTTGCCAATTTTGCTGGGGGTGAACAATATCTACCAAGTTTTCCGTCCAAGCAGTATCGGTAGGATAACCACCATGAAAGCGCAAAATGCCTGGTTGAAAATCACCATCCGGCAGGGATTTACCACAATAGACTTCGCGTTGTTCTTTTGTACAAGCACGACGGAATATACCCTTCATACTACTACCAGGATACACTGGCCAGCCTAAAGCACCGATGACAGGACGAATCACACCGTCATCAATTCCACTATTGGTAATAAATCGCCAAGTCAAATTATATGTGCGAGTTTGAACAATTGCAGCTGGTTCTCTAAGTTGGGGATAAGTTTTCTCTACCCACTCCGAAGCCCAACGTGTAGCGTCTTGCTCGGGAGCACCAGGAACGAGTCGTTGAATTTGGCAACGTCCATTAATTTGTGCCCGAAACAACATCGGGACTTTTTTCGCCGGCTCGGGAATAGTCATGAAGAATCATCCTTTATTTATAACGTTGCGTCCACCAAACAATGCTGTCACACAGTTGGGTGAGAACTGCTAAAGCTACTCGCTGTTCATCGATTGTCAACTGCCACAGTTGGTCAGACATGGCTTGAATTTGGTTAACATTGTTAGCATTCACTGGTTCGTTAGGAATTGGAACTCCAGCTTGTTCCAGAATTCCTACTAATGCGTCCCACGTCTCTTTCCAATACTGAGATTTCTCTGGTTCTTTCGCTTGCAAACGTAGATGCTCACCCCAAAAACGCTCTAAGCCGTAAGCAACCGCCATCCGCATTTTATAGGACTGATTGAGAGACTTTTCATCTCGCTTTTTCGCATCCAATACCAATTGTTGCGCTTCTCTGTCTAAATCGTAAGATTTCCAACCCATGATTACTCCTTTCCCGCTAGAAAAATACCTAATTTATTGAACTGCCAAGACGCCAAGGACGCCAAAAAAATGAAAAACAAGAGGGATAATCTTTTGTCGGGAAGGGAGTAATAGTCTCCTGCTAATCTCACCCGACAATGACCAAATCCAATCGATTCCAACCCTCCAAAATATAGTTCTTCTGTTTTTTTCTCATCACCAAAAGGTTTCCAACCTTTTTGCTTCAACGCGATGGGAAACACTAAAACAGTTCCTTCCGGTAAAGCTTCCACGTTAAAAAACGCACCTCCTTCCACCTTTTTCTCGTCATCTGCTAACTTCACCCGACTTTGACGGTATAGTGCCATGTCGTGCAACATGGCAATATCATTGTCAGCAACGACTAGCAAACTATCGCGATTTAAATCAGTACCAGTTGGTACCCAAGCAGAGAGATTGTCCTCATGTTCAATTTCCACGAAACCTAGGTTGAAAAATAGAACTCGATGATTAGTGGCAACTTGACGACTTTGTAAAGCTTTCGGGGCTGAATATGGTTTTGGTAAATCTGCGGTGATTCCAGCTATAAGCTGATAACGTTTGAGCAACCTTGGACATGTTACCCAGACAATCGGTTGACCGGGACAAAATACTGGAAGCCATACTATGGAAGCATATTCAAACTTTATCAGTGCTTCTGTTGTTTTATTATCTTCTCCTGATATGGCTTCATGACCATACCATTTTCTTTCTTTCTCTTTTTGGCTTTTTTCTAACTCTTCGGTTCTTTTCGCATTACCATTAATTTCATTTTCAGTATTCTTGATTTCTCGCATATCTGCTCTAAATCGACCCCGAATTGAACTACCAGGAATAATTCCTGTCTGTGTAAATTGGTCACGGAAAATCAAGTTCAAATTACCCGTTTCTTCCCCTGCGCTCGCTCCGACATGGAGAGGTGCTAAGGTTTCGATAATGCCGTATGCTTTGTGATACATTTTAGATGTTGGATTTGATATTTTTGACTCAGAAATAGGTTCGTAGTTGCGCTTCAGCGCTATCTTAACCGAAACAAACTAACTTAGGTTTACTTATACCCTCAGATCCCCGACTTGTTCAAGAAGTCGGGGATCTTGGCGTTTAGTAAGGATTCTTATTTATATCATCATGTTGTTCATCATAGTGGTGTAAAATCAATTTACCTTCTTTACAAATACAACTGACTCGAACACTTTGAAGTAAACTGGTACCAATAGTAGATATAATTACTCGATACATGATGTTTTATCCTAAAAAAGAATGAAATTAGATAATTCCATAAACTACCAGGAAAGACAATTCTCTAGCTCATAGCTGAAGTCTATAAAAATGGACTAAAGTGCTTGTGCTTAATTGGTGTTTAGTTTTATTGAGGTTCTTGTCCCCAAGATAGCTGGAGTCCCTTCACTTTTAGATTTTTAATGAAGGATTGTAGTTGCTCACCTCTCTCCTGGTGTTCCCAGTTATTGCGATCGCCATAAAATATGGTGACAATTTCTAAGTATTGATTATTGCCTACTGGTAACATACGATGCCAGACTGAACTAACTACTAAAACTTCTGTTTCTTCCCCTCTGCTATTTTTTCGGATTTTTCTTCCACCAATAGCTTGAGTTTGTTTATAAATCTCATTATGAAACAATTCAATAACTTGAGATTGACTAACAATTTTAGTGTATACAGCGACACGTTTTTTATGCCAAGCTTCTCGCCAAGTTAAAAATTGAGGTTCTTTGGCTTGAAAATATCTATTGCATACATTCTCTAAACTTTTGAGAAAATCGCCTACCTGTTTTGGTGTTTTGATATCATTTATCCACTCAGAGATATCATGTTTCCAGCCTGAATCGTGGCATTCCCAATGACAGCCAATTAACTTATCATAACGGGGATTTTGATGATAAAAATTCTTGTGCCATACTCTGCGCAAAGATTTACCAAAACCACCCATTGTGTAAGCAAATTTAATCAGACACTTGAGAAATTCCACATCAGTATCAGGAGCGCTAATATGGAGATTACCTCGTATATCGTAAGTAGATTGCCAATCTGTCTGTGGTAAAGTGTTTGGCAACTCCCAATAAATCTCCACTTTACCGAGGGCTTGAGTGTTACCAAATAATTCACCAATTTTTCTCTCAACTCGCTTGTCATCTTGCTGATTGTGACAACATCCTCCCAAAAGGCGTTTAGCATGACTTCTTAAAGTTGCTTTAAAAACATTGGGACGAAATTCTGGTTCTCCTGTTAGCAAAACTGGAGTTATCCCCACTCCATGCAAAGATAAATTGATATTATATTGGTCTTTAGTAACAAAAGGTAGACCGTAATTAGTGCTAGTTTTTCCTCCTAATCCTTGCCTCAAGGCACTTTTTAGCTTTCCTGATATATTTTTCCATTCGTCTTGAGATAATAATTCAGTGCTGCTAATTTCAAAAACTAACTTTGGTTGGTAGAAACTAATTAAAGCGAAAGCGCTAGTAGATTTTTCGTCAATTCCGATTTGCCTGTTTTCTTGGGGATGCACCACGTCTACTAAGCGGTAGTGGGTTGTTTCATCTTCCCTAGATATCGTACCAGCCCAATCTCCGACAGGATATGCTCCATGAAAACGTAAAATACCTTGAGTGAGAGGTTCTTTGTCTCCACAGTATCTCATAGCTAGAGCGCGATCGCTCTTTTTACAGTACCGCAGAAAAACTCCTTTTACCCCGCTACCAGGAATAAAAGGAATACCATTTTTACCTAGCATGGGACGAAAAATGCTATCCTGTCCGCAATTACTAAACAACCTATATGGGAATTGGACTTTAAAGCGACAGAAGTAACCTTTCTCTAAAACATCTTGTTCTTCTGCGTATTGGTAAGTAGGTTTTCCGTCTTCTTCCCTTGGGTTTACCCATTGCTCAATCCATATATTCCGATGAGTGCGATCGCCTGCAAACTGTAAACTGCATCGAGGTTGTACTTGAGCGCGGTACATGTGAGGGACGAGTTGTGGATCGGTTTCGATTATCTCTGGTACTTCTATATTTTGTCCTTGCTCTTTCAATACTTTTTGAAATGCTTTGGCAAAGCTCATAATTATTTACTTCCTAATTCTTCAATTTTCATCTTTCTTTTTATATCTCTGTGTCCACCAAACTAGAGAATCACAAAATTGAGTGAGTACCATTAAAACTATAATTCGGTCTTCTGGTGTCATTTTCCAAATCTTATTTGTCATGTCTTGAATTTTGTTAGTCTCCTCAAATTTAACTGGATCATTTGGTAAGTTAATTCCTGTTGGCATCAGGATATCGTTAGCCAAAGTATCCCAAACTTTTTTCCAATACTTTCCCTTCTCTTTACTCTCTTGCTTGCTCTCTCGTTCAAAGCGTAGATATTCTCCCCAAAAGCGCTCTAAACCGTAGGCAACTGCCATTCGCATTTTGTGGGATTCATTTAAGACATTTTTTTTATCTCGAGGTCTTTCTTGAATTTCTTTCTTATTATTTTGTTCAGATCCATCACCATTTTTTGCTTCAGCTTTTTCCTCTAAACGCATATCTGCCCTCAACCTACCCCGAATTGAGCTACCAGGAATAATTCCGGTCTGGGTAAATTGGTCGCGGAAAACTAAGTTTAAATTACCAGTTTCTTCTCCAGCACTGGCTCCGACGTGGAGAGGTGCTAAGGTTTCGATGATGCCGTAAGCTTTTTGGTACATTGACAATACTCCAAATTAATTTTCGTCAGTAATAAAACAGGAACAAGGTAAGCGGGAACATCCAAAAGCACTTGGTAAAGGTAGCGCTAAACCACACCCCCAGCGTTTGAGTGAAGGGCCTTCTTTAGGGAACCAATTGTCACTCCACTTTTGCCAAGATTGATTTATTGATTCTTTTAATACGTAAACACTACCCGCAGGAACCGCATAGCGTCCGCGAGATAATAGTTTTGGCGGTTGATCAGGGCGATCGCCATGTTCACCTTTCTCCTGATTTTCACTATTTCCCAAGCGGTACCGAAAAGGTATAGGACGTTCTGTGATTAAAGCCTCTACCGACCACACTTTTTTCTCGTTACTTTCTGGATTCTCTCCGTTGTATTTCTCCTTATTACCTTTTTGCAGATATACAGGTTCTCGATAAGATAAGCGATTTGAACCCCAAACCGCAGGTGTGATGATGGCAAAACTTTTTCCCACAGGTTGTGCGAGTAAATTTTGGACACTCGGGGACAAGTCTATGCATTTAACATCTACCATGTGTCCCTCTCCTCCAAAGCGGTACCAAGCATCTGGAAGCTCAGTGTTGGAGAGGTAAATTAAACAAGCATCAGGATTTAATTGCACGGCATTTTCTAGAAATAAACTACCACGTTCTAAATCTTCGTTAACTCTACGCTCATCTTCTCTGAGTCGGGGATGTAGATGTGGAGTATATTTCCAAGGATGAGTAGATACTTTAATTCGCTGACATTGCTGTTGATTTCCTAGTTTTATTCGCTTCCAATGACGAATAGCAATCCAGCTTCCTTTATCAAATTTATCAACAACACATGGTAGCCACTTTTCTTCAGTAGTTTTGCTATCTTCACCTTCGCTATCTTTATACCATGAAATTAAGTTTTTAATTTTCTCATTTTTAACTAAGCAATTGAAAGGAGTTGGAACGTAAAAGTTTTGTGGATGTTTATTCCATGCCCAAAATGGACCAGCTAGTTGCAATTTTTCTAGAGAATTCATATTACCTTTGTAATGGGCGGCAAATAACCCTGATAAAGCTGCTGCATGGGGAGGAAAACTACTTCCCGAACGTCCCACCAAGTTTTCTGGTGAGAGGAATTTTCCCGCGCTACCGTAGAGAAAACCTAAAGGTTCTATGACTATCAAATACTTGAATGCAGGACGACAATTGTCGGAGGATGTCAAATCTTGTTCTACCATTTCTATTGCTGACATAGGTGAAATCCCACTTTTGCGAGGTTAATGATCCAATTCGTTAAAGCTTTTTTGACTTTCTTTTCGTCAATTTTCACTTTCTTTTTGTCAGTTTTATCTGTATTTTCCTCTTCATACATTTCGCGCTCGCCTAAAATCCCCGAATCAGTCTTTGTCAAGTCTGCTTCACTTTGATGTAGTTGCTTTTGTTCGTCTTTAACCACGTCTACAAACTTGGGAAAATATATCTTAAGCAAACTTAATGCAGTATCTAAACCATCGTCATTGAAAGCATGACGGGATTCTAAGACAGCTACATCGTTGTATATGTGTGTCCAGTTTTGTTTGCCTTCGCGATCACGATAACTCGATAGCAAACCTGCTTCTAAAAGCCACCAGGGGCATACCCATTCTAAATGATTACCGTTACTAAATAAGATGCGGAAAGCTATGTGATCGCGTCCATTATTTTTTGCTGATTTTTCGGCTGAACGACAATGTTGCAGCACATCCCGTTGCGGAATGTCCGGTGAAGCCCAAACGAAACCAACGCTAACAGTAATTTTCTTCTTTTCTTCTGGCTGGCTTTTTCCCTCATTCCAAGTATCTGTTTTAAATCTAGATAAAAATTTTACACAATCAACCGCATCTTTTCTTTTATAAAAAACACCTAAAAAATCATCACCCCCCGCGTAGATCACACGCCAATTGGAAATCATTGAATTTTTTGGTAATCTTTGAAAGTATTCACCCCATTTCCTCATTTCTAGACTAAATTTATGAATTTCCTGAGCTTCTTCTGGTTTACGTGCGAAACTTTTTAGGTAGTCACCAGCTTTATCACCGTCTCCTTGAAACCAACCAGTCCAAAATTTTTCTTGCCGTGTTTCTTCACTAGTGCGCTTCTTCTCATTAAGTCGGCTTAAGTCGGTAAAAGTATTAGGATTTAGGTCGTGTGATAACTGATTGATATGTATGGCAATCTCTTTAAGAAGTACTCCATGATTTCTAAAAACTTGTCTTAGTCGTTCAATTAATTTATCAGTAATTGCTTTATGAGTAATCAATCGCTTGATTAACTCTGGAACGCTCAATTCTTCTTCTGGATCAATAAAAGATTTCCCATACTCTAGGCTCAGTTTGCTCATTTCCTCCTCAGGTATTTCCAACTTAACTGACTGGATAAATGATTCCCCTAGTTTCTTGCTTAGTGCTTCGTAGAAAGCTGTGATATCCTTCTTTTCTTGCTGATAATTGTATTTGCGAGGATCAGAATTTTGACCGAGTTTCGGGTATGCGATCGCATCTGCACCAGAAAGGGTAGAACTCTCACCTTGCCAGTTTATTCCAGTCCAATCACGCGGGCGTTTTTTTTCATTCAGCTTTTCTCTAACGTCACTTATAGACTTTTCATTATTTCCTTGAACCCAGAAAAATTCCCATGCATATTTTGTCCACAAATCCCAACTTCTTTTCCAGAATGTATATTCCCATTCACCTTTAACATTATCCTCAATCCACTCGCGACAGGTTTCTGTGACACATTTCCAAGCTGTTAAAAATACTGAACTCGCATCTTCTTCTGGGAAATCACCCTCGATAATAATCTGGTTGGGCATTCCTTGAGTAATATTTGATAAAGCTGGAGAAATGACTTTACAGCCATGCCTTTCAGCAGCGTTACAAATCACTGACGATAAATAAGAAAGTAAATAAGAACTTCCATACAAATCTCGCAACTTCCGCGATTTCTCGATAAACCCCTGCACGGGTGCAAAGGTTATCACAGTGTAAATTGTGTTCGTCATAGGTATTCAAAAATTACTTTCTTGCCATGCTGAATCTCTACTCAACTTCGTGAATCTTTGTACATCCAAGATGTAGTTCAGAGTGTAGTTGAGTATGATTACAGATTTTGGGTAGTTTAGCGATCTGCGTTTCTCCGCAAGGGAGACGAAGATCGCGAAGAGCGCTATCGCAAAAACCGAAAAATCCTCAGTATTGATATTTAAAGTGAACACTAGCCTACCCACGCTAGACGTACTACTTTACATAATACACATTGAATTCTGACATATGGGTTTGTATTCTCTGCAAAGCTAGAATTCTTGCAAAAATGGTTGATGCTCCCACTTATCCATTAAATTCGCACCCGAGAAAACTAGGAAAGTGTTAAATCACAAGTTTGAAATGTTACATCTTAAAGTAATCCTTTTTTTAGGATAAAAACATTTGCTTAGGATTAATTTAAGATTTCATTTTTCTTTAACACTTGGTTAAATGAATCACGTCCAACTAGTGCTGATGAAGTTCTGAATATTCTGGTAAAAATTGCATTTGTTGACGAAAAAATTGATAAGCGAGAAAAACAATATATCCAAGCTTTTGCCGATGAATGGAATATAAATTTTTCCTGGAAAGAAGTAACGGTAGATCGCGAAAGCAGCAAACAGGTGAATTACACGAAGTTACGGCAGAGTATGATAGAGTATTTGAAAACGTCACCCCCAGCAAACCAGGTGTCAGAATTGGGAGATATTATCAGTAAGCTAGTGAAGATTGATAATTATGTCTCTCAAGAAGAAGAAATGATGGAGGCAGAATTGCAGGGGTTAATTGCCAACTATCTCGGTAAGGCAAGTGTAAGGAATATATACAAGGTGGTTGTAATACCACAAAATCCTCAACAAGAACAATCCATTTTCAGCTTATTGCCCGAATTGACCGAGCAGATGATCTTTGGTGGTTCCGCTTATGTAATTGAACCCTTCTACTCGTTGAAATATGCCGAAATTGTTTGCGAACAATACCGCTCTTTAAATTGTTTCGCAGTACCGATGAATGAATTGGAAGAAACAGAGAACAAATAAACTATGGAATTGTTTAAGCAAATTATTGTATTTTTGACTTTGATAGCACCTGGACTTCAGGCAATAAAAAGTTATTTGACTGTAAGTAAGCTGTGGAAGCAAAAACATGAAAAAGTAGTAGCCGAAAGCATATCGACTATTGCTTTTTTATTAATGATAGGGTTGACCTGTGCCTTATTTCTCGACTTTATCATCGCTCAAAATTGGGCAGGTTCTCTTACCCTGAGCATGGACATGTTATCGAGAGGCTTTTGTATTTTAGTGGCTATGGGGTTATGGGTACCAAGCAAAAGAAGGGCAGGAATTTGGACTTTATTGAAGAGAGCGTTGCGCTCAGAAAGAAATGAAGTCGGGGATTTGGCAAAATCATTATTTCATCCAGCCAGTTCTGAAAAAGTCCTGAATATTCTGGTGAAAATTGCTCTGCTTGACGAGCAAGTCGATGCGCGAGAGAAACAATTTATCCAAGCTTTTGCAGATGAGTGGAACATAAATTTTTCCTGGGAAGAGGCGACGAGAAGTCGTGGGAATGAGCGACACTCAAGTTACACGAAGTTACGGCAGAGTATGGTGGAGTATTTGGAAACTTCACCCCCAGCAAACCAGGTGTCAGAATTGGGAGACATCATCATTAATCTAGTGAAGATTGATGAGGGTGTGTCTCAAGAAGAACAATTGATGGTAGCAGAATTACAGGGGTTAATTGCCAACTATCTCGGTAAGACTAGTGAAGGAAACCTCTACAAAGTAGCTGTTGTGCCACGAAATTCACAGCAAGAACAATCCATTTCCAGCATATTACCCCAATTGATTAGGGAAAACATAGCTGGAGGGGTTGCTTATGTGGATGGACCATTTTTCTCCCAACAATATGCCGAAATTGTTTGCAACCAATATCGTCAATTTAACTTCTTGACGATCGCTGTCCCATCTAATAACCGTTCAGGGGGGTAGAAGACTGATGTCTACCACGAGCTTAAAATTTCTCAATTTTTCCTAGTGCAAGATGTCAGCCTCTCACTAGCGGCGTAGGCGCTCAAGCGCGACTTGTCTTCAGACATCGCTCTTCACAAATGAAAGAAGCACATTTTTTTGCGTTCTGAAAGCCTTGCTGTATAAGGGTTATAAAATGTGCTTCTTAGGAGTTGAGCGAGAAGCCCAGTAGCGATCGCTAAAAACGGACAAGAGCCAAACAATGTCAAACCTTTTATGGAATGCTCTAAAATTGAGTCCAGTACTCCTCGGTATAACTTTACTCTTGGCGAACCGCACTATGGCTGATTCAGTGGTGCCCGCAAAGAAGTTAGCAACTCCTAATCAAACAGACAGTGTTATAGGACAGATCGAGCAGTACAGCCTATCGCCCACTATACCCAATAC
>JAQYWP010001196.1 GCA_029379285.1 Rhizonema sp. PD38 | reverse complement strand
GTACATAATGAATATTGGAAGATGTTTTTTAAATTCATCGTAGGCTGCTCATTTTTTATTCCCTGCTAGAAAGCTCTCTCCCCCCTGCTTTCTTCTTAAGAGTAAAGTAAATTCGCAGACTATTAGTAGCAGACTGATTGCGACCGCTAACATTATTACCCGATTATGCGAGTCTATTCGATTAGTCAAATATTTGAAGATATCAGCCAAGATTGAAGCAAACATTAAGAAAGTGGTGGTAATAACCACCACATAAAGAGTTGGATTCATTTAATAAACGTTAGACTTTCTCTTGTTCCTTAGTCTTTGTTCTTACCATTCCTACCAAATCAACTACAGTCGATTGTGTCGGTGGTAATGCGTTTTGCGCACTTGGTGTGAGCAATGCAGGATTAGCACCTATTGCGTAGGCTTTTTTAGTCAATCTCTGTCTCCAGTGGATTTCGTTCATTGCCCCAGAAGCCTGCGTTCCTCTAAGGTTGGTAGAGGCGATCGCATCCTTTTCCTTATCTGTTTGAAGGTTAGTTTTCTCAGTATTTAACTGAATCTTTTCCCGCTCCAGTTTTACCTCCTGTTTATTTGCCCACACTTCAGTTTTCTGAGTTTTAGCACGTTCCCCTCTTAGGATATTTACGCGCTGCTTGCCTTTTTCAATGTGCAATGATGCTTGAAAGGACATATCATCAATCCAATTTGATTGAGTCGATTGAGTTTGTGTTTGAGTTTGCGTTTTAGCCATTGTTATTTATTGAATGTACAAGTTATCCCAACTAACTTCCCAAAAGTTAGGGGCATGTATGTTGCTCTCGTTGTTGGACATAATTTTCACATTTGAAGTATTTATCTTGTCTCCAGATACTGAGATATCCGGAAATTGTCAATTGTGCAAACCAGAAAAATCCGATAATGAATGCTACTACTATCGAATGTCCACACAACCAGTTCAAGACGAGTGGCGATCGCGTGGATCTAATGCCTTTCCCAAGCTACCAAGTCCAGTTTTGATAGTTTCGCTTGCACCATTTGTAACTTCTTCTAAAAATGAAGCTCCAATCTCGTTTCCTAAGGCTCTGCCAGCTTGACGCAAGTTTCCAATCTGCAGATCTATGAAACTTTCTAAGCCATCAATTTTAGTGAAGCTAGTTTCCTCGCGCTCAAGTAAGTCAACATCAACAACTTCAACTGGTACAATTGCAGTGGGAGCATCCACACGCTTTTCAGGAAATCGGTTATAACGTGACCAGACTTGTTTTTTATACGAATCTATTCCGATGCGGCTGCTGTTTTGTTGAACAAGAGGTTTCCCACTGTCATCACGCAGGATAATTCCATCAGGGCTTTTCATCGGAATTTTGGGTGATATTGCCGCTTGAAGGTTGAAGAATTCCTCTCGCGCCCATCCCGTAAATCTATCTTCAACTCTCAAATCCGCTACTCGCCACCAGAAGATTTCTTCTAGTTTGGGAAGCCAGTTTTGAGATAGATTGCGATCACTAGTTCCCAATTCCTTAGCCAAATCGATAGCTGTGTAAGTCAAGCGGATTTGCTTTTTACCTGTTGTTTCCATCTGCTTGCACCTGATAAACACTATGGGAAAGAACTCAGAAGTCAGAAGTCAGGAGTCAGAAAAAATAAGAATTGTCAGAGACAAGGGGGATCCTGTACAATTACGAATGAGTATACGGGTCTAAAACCCCCTTATGAGTGGATCGGCTTTAATTGCGAGAGGTCTGAATCCTCTGACAATTTCTTATTCTGACTTCTGATTTCTGACTTCTGACTTCTTCTTCATGTTGAGGAACCTGCACCTTTCCTAGATTGGTAATAATACCTAAGAGTGAAGCTATTAACGTCATCACCATACAAAGCTCTTTTAATCCTCTACTACTGGTGACAGTAGCTTGGCATGAACAGAAGCTGGCAGTATTTTCTTCTGTAACCTGGTGCTGAATCCTGTCAAAAAATCCTGTCTTGAAACCTGGCTTTGTTGCATGATAAATCTCACACTCGCATCCATTGCTGATTTTTGGGCTTCTTTCACTTCTGGATCGTTAATGACCTGAGGTGATTCCAGCATTGATTCCCAATTTTTCAAATACAATGTGTAGAAAGTCTTTGCATCCTCTGTTAGTGCGCTTTCTACCGCATTAGCAATAAATTGTTGTCTAAAAGTATTGAAAAATTCCTCAAAGCTTTGTGGAGGAGTTTCATCGTCATTTAAATCTTGAGCCACAGTTTCAAATTCGACGGGTGTATAGGTGGCGATCGCTTCAACCACCGCTACCCCTTCTTTGATTAGTGGATAAACACTTCTCAAAAAATCAAAATCTTCAGTACTGACAGGTTCTGTAGTTGGTCTATTTGCCTGTTCCAGAATGAAACGTAATTCTGATACACTAGTAGCAGATAACTGCGTTTTTGCTTCTCGAAACGTTAAAGACATCAGTTTATGTGTGAACTTATTATATAAACAATAAAAAAGCTGCCTCTTGGCAGCAATGTACAGCGTACACGTATTTCTATTAGTTTTTAAGAAAGTGTACCTTGTACATTTTTCTGTTCTTATCAGAAAGAACTCAGGAGGAGCCAGTGCGCCTATACGGAGAGCCAGTGCAGGACAAGAGCGTTCAGTCGTCAGGAGTCAGAAGTTTCAAGAATTGTCACAGACAACTTTATTCAGATCCTGTACAACTGACGTAAAGCTCGCGGGATGGAAGCTTCCATCCCTTCTACTTTACGAATAAGTATACGAGTCTAAAACCCCCTCCTTTTAGGAGATGTTTTAGGAGAGGTCAAAATCCTCTCCTCTTTCAATTTCTTATTCTGACTCCTGTATTCTG
>JAQYWP010001195.1 GCA_029379285.1 Rhizonema sp. PD38 | reverse complement strand
CAAAAAGTGGGTTTGAAGGCACATAGTCAGATTCCTGTCAATGCGTAAGTCCTAACTATGTCAAAAATATCTAAAGTCGTCCTCTTAAACTTGCTACTCTGGTTAAAAATGTCTTCTCTGCCTAACATACGGCTTAATTGCTGATGCTGTGTTACTTGTCCTGTTTTTATCCACCACAACAGAAGCAATCGTTCTTTCTCAAAAGAAGTATGAGCTTTCTTGAGACTTTTTGACAAATACGAGAGCGCTCTGGCTGATCTCTAAGTTAAAAGGGCGTGCCATTGCTTGCCAATCAGTACTTAATTTTTCGGCGTTGCATAAATGCGGTGTGATTTTGCTTACCTCTTCGCTTGGCATTTCGTGAAATGGTATAAAAAATTGGGTATTACGTAATCTCAGATGTTTTATAGCGCGGTATAGTTTATCCCGAGCCTGGTAACGTAAAACGCAGCAACCAAGTGGAGCTACTTTCCCCTTAGCTTAAATTTGCTGGATGGAGAGTTGTAAAGTAGCAATGGCTTGTTGAAGGAGTTCGCCTCTAGAAATAATGTCCGAGTCAGGAAGAGACATTGATCAGCAGAGAATACATTAGATGAATTGAAGGTACATCTTAATGGTCGCAAAATCCCCATTCGCAAGGAAAAATCCTCGCGAAGTAATTCAAGAAATATATGGCTGGCTGTTAGGACATTATTGTTTACGTTGTTTAATGTTTCAAAGTGCATCTATCAAGAACATATCTCCACTGCGTTTAAGCTTTACTGGTAGTCTACGAGTTATTCGACGTGCTATTCCTGAATTTCAACGTCAGATAAATAATCAACTAGATATAAACATACATTATAGCTGGGTTATTTCCGAAATTTTAGACTTAGAAATCCCTTTACCGCAACACAGAAGTAATCGGAGAGTAGTCAAGAAGACTCGCTCAAAGTATAAGAGTAAAAAACGATCTCATAGAAACAATAGTACTCCCCGACAACAACTATCCTTTGAAATTTTTAGAAGGACCCGCAATCATGAAATAAGGCGTCACCGTACTAAAAAGCAGAAACTTGTACGCAATTGGCTGAAACTCTCAAGGTGTAAGCTTTTCATCTTTTGCCGACAATCGTCGTTGCTGAAAAGCGTGGGTTTGACAATTTCGGTCAATCTGATTTATGAAGATGTGTTGATACTACAGCCTGAAAACTTAGCCAATGCTCTGCTAAATGACAATGATTTAGAGTAACGGGGTACAATTAGCAGTGAAGCTCGCTCGTTACGTTAAGGAATTGATCACCTGTGTAATCGCGTAACGTAGTCAACCATAGCTACAAGTTCCCTCTCTCCTCTTTTCGCGCGTTACCGAGAATCAAGAGTCTTTGACTCAACTGGGTAGGCGTAGGATGGTAGGAAAAATACGAGGTAACTACACAGCACCATTGGCAAGGTTGGAGTACAGTTAGCCACTGACGTTGCAAGCAACCTTAGCAAACCCAACCCTTACGGGCAAGGCTTTTCCGACTTTGAGTCCCTTACCCTCTACAATCAATTCGAGTATAGGCAACTCAAACCTACGAGCTAAGAATTTTAGCCCCACATTTCTAGCAGCATTAAGACTAGAATTTCCGCGATATCCCGTAACAGTGACATAACACTTACCACCGTATTTATACTTATCGCAAAACTCTAGTAAAGTTGGTAGGTAATGATTGCCTCTCCATACTTGCGTGTTGTCGGCTCTTTGAAATTAAATGCTCGAAGGCTTCCACATTGATCGTTGCCAGTGTAGATAAAAGTTTGAAAATCTCAGAGTATCATGTTCAAAGACTTGTGAAGAAATGAAAACAAAGAAATTTGTGATTGATTTAGGAGAAGTTAGAAATGGATCTTGGTATTAAAGGTAAAATTGCCGTTATTACTGGCGCAGACTCTGGTATAGGTAAAGCCACAGCCCAATTACTTGCTCAAGAGGGGGTAAAGATTGCGCTGATTGACAACACCAAAGAGCAGACTCAGCAAGCGGCTCTTGAAATTAGTAAATTCGGAGAAGTGTTGGCAGTTAAAGCAGACTTAACTAAGCCAGATGAAGTGGAAACTGCTAAGCGTCTGATTCTTGAGCGCTTTGGGACAGTTCATATCCTCGTTCATGCGGCAGGAATTACGGGAGCGACTAAAGAGTTCCTGGAAATTACTGACGAGGAATGGTATCAAACTATTGACATAGATTTGATGGGATCGGTGCGTATTTGTCGGGCTTTAATTCCGGCGATGCGTGAGGTTGGTTGGGGACGAGTGGTTTTGGTGAGTTCAGAAGACGCAGTGCAGCCTTACCCGGAAGAGATGCCTTACTGCGCTTGCAAGGCTGGTGTGCTTAACCTTGCCAAAAACCTGTCCAAAGCTTATGCAAAGGACGGCGTGCTGGTAAATTCGGTTTCCCCTGCCTTTATTGCTACACCGATGACAGATGCAATGATGTCCAAGCGATCGCAACAGATGGGTGTCAGTTTTGACGAGGCAATTGATAGTTTTCTTGATGAAGATCGCCCACATCTCGAACTCCACCGACGCGGTAAAGCAGAAGAAGTTGCGGCTGTAATTGCCTTTTTATGTTCTGAACAATCAAGTTTTGTAGTTGGTGCTAACTACAGGGTAGATGGTGGTTCAGTAGCGACTTTGTAATAAATTAGTCTTATTTTTATCTAAGCAACGAGATTCAGCTACAAGCTTTTGGTAGCTGTCCAAAAACTGAGAGTGCTGGATCTCGACTGCGGCATCCATGATGTTGATCATCTTTACGTTGTAGTACGGATGTTTTAGAGGAAATTGGCGGCGGACTTAATTTCAAAAGAAAAAAGTTT
>JAQYWP010000207.1 GCA_029379285.1 Rhizonema sp. PD38 | reverse complement strand
CTTTTATATTTTATTTTCTGGAAGTTTCTTAACTCAACAGCTGACTATCGAATTGTCGTCAGTCAGCATGAGCGCCGTCCAGTTGCAGATTTATATGCTTTTACGGTGCGTGAGGAAATTCTTCAATTTCTATTACCCGTCAAAGAGCCTTTTGAGGTAATAACTGTAGATTTGCAATCTATATGTTAGTGGTATTTACGACAGAGGTGGTTATTCCATACGAATTGACTACAAACAACCAGTTCCTTCCCCACCACTATCACAAACAGAATTTTAAAAACCTACCCTTGAAAGCTCTTTTTAAGGAGGGTTGGGGGGATCTGATTTGTGCATCTTCATGTAAAACTGGTATAAGGGTAGGATAATAAAGAAGTTTCAGCTTAGTTAGGCTGTTGAGTTCAAGGGACTTGAATCGGGTGATAAGCTTAATGAAGTAGCATTTTGTTGTGCTTTTATATATAGATTGCCGTTTACTACTAGTTTTTTATTTTCGTTTGAGAAACGTGGAATGCTTGACCAAATTTCAGACTACTTACACTTTCACTTCAGCGTTGAAGCTCTTGTCGTCCTTGGCATCCTCATCTTGTTAGAGGCAGTACTCTCTGCTGACAATGCAATCGCGTTAGCAGCAATTGCCCAAGAGCTAGAAGACGAAAAACTCGAAAATCAGGCACTTAACATTGGCTTGGTAGTTGCCTATGTCCTGCGAATCGGGTTACTTCTGACAGCTACCTGGGTGCAACAGTTATGGCAGTTTGAGCTACTTGGTGCCGCTTACCTACTGTGGCTGGTATTCCAACATTTTAAGCCTAACGAAAGCGAAGAAGAGGGAAAATCTAGTTCCCGTTATAACTCTCTTTGGCAAGTTATACCTGTAATTGCACTGACAGATTTGGCTTTTTCTCTTGATAGCGTCACGACGGCGATCGCTGTTTCTAATGAAACGTGGCTGGTACTAACAGGCGCTACCATTGGCATTATTGCCTTGCGCTTTATGGCAGGTTTATTTATCCAGTGGTTGGATGAATTTGTCTACTTAGAGGACGCTGGTTATATCACTGTGGCACTGGTGGGTTTAAGACTTTTCTTAAAGGTAGTCAATGATACTTTAGTACCTCCGGAGTGGGCGATGATCGCTGCAATCTCTCTGATTTTAGTTTGGGGATTTTCCAAACGAACTCCAAGAGAAATATCAGAAACAGTAGAGGAAACGGAAAAACCTGAAGTCGTAGCTAGAGAGGAAGTTGGGAAGATCGGTTAGGAAACATGGAGTATGGGCAGGTTTAATATAGATATCGTGTTTGCTCATAGACGATTTCAATTAAACCCGCCCGTACTGGAGGCGAGGAGTTAAATTTTTTTATTCCTCACTCATCACTTCTAACTTTATTGGCGTTATTCGTGCAGCCAAGGTGTCAAATGAGGTTGCCAACCAACTAATTCTTCATCCTTGAACCATAGAGCTATTTCCCGTTGTGCTGTTTCAATAGCATCGGAACCGTGGATGAGGTTACGACCGATATTAATCCCAAAATCACCTCGGATCGTGCCTAGTTCTGCGGTAAGTGGGTTTGTTGCTCCAATCATCTTCCTGGCAGTGGTGACAACGCCATCACCTTCCCAAACCATAGCCACCACAGGACCAGAAGTGATAAATTCCACTAAACTGCCGAAAAAAGGTCTTTCCTTGTGAACATCGTAGTGCTGTTCAGCTAATTCCCGACTGACCTTCGTAAACTTTAAGCCAACGAGGGTAAAGCCCTTGTTTTCAAAGCGACGGATAATTTCACCGACAAGTCCGCGCTGTACGCCATCTGGTTTAATTGCTAAGAATGTACGTTCCAAAGCTATCTCCTAAAACTTAGTAAACATGTCATGAAGAAGGAGTCAGAATTCAGAATTCAGAATTCAGAATGCAATTAATAGGGGTTGAACCCTATACTCATCCACCAGTGGCACACTTGTCATTCTGACTCCTGGCTCCTGAGTTCTGAGTTCTTTCTTCGTCATTTGTCCTTTGTGGTTTGCTATTTGTCAATAAATTATGACTAATAACCGATGACGCATGATGAATGACCAACTTAAAATTAACATTCGTAAAGCAATCTCTGAGTACATGTATGTCCAGATAAGTTAAATTGTTAGTTTGTGGGTGACACACAGAGGTTAGTAAGCAATGCATGTTGAGCCAACTGCTACATCAGATGATCAAGCCGTTACATCGGCGTCCAATGGAAGCAAGGTTGAAGTGAGTAATCGTCAGGCTAAAAAACTATTGCCATCGAGTACTACACTAGACACACGCCGTTCGTGGAAAATTGAGGATAGTGAAGCACTTTACCGCATTGAAGGTTGGGGACAACCTTATTTTTCGATTAATGCTGCTGGTCATATCACTGTTGCTCCTAAAGGCGATCACGGTGGCTCTCTAGATTTGTTTGAATTAGTTAACGCTCTCAAGCAGCGTAACTTAGGATTGCCCCTGTTGATTCGCTTTTCTGATATTTTAGAGGATCGCATTGAGCGGTTAAATGCGTGTTTTTCCAAGGCGATCGCTCGCTATAATTACCCTGGAATTTACCGTGGCGTATTTCCTGTCAAATGTAACCAGCAACGACACTTAGTAGAAGACTTAGTAAGGTTTGGCAGACCTCATCAATTTGGCTTAGAAGCTGGTTCCAAACCAGAACTAATGATTGCTTTGGCATTACTGGATACACCAGGAGCGTTGTTAATATGCAACGGCTATAAAGACCAAGAATACATCGAAACAGCGATGTTGGCTCAAAGACTCGGACAAACGCCAATTATCGTCTTAGAGCAAATAGAAGAAGTCGATTTGGTAATTGAGGCCAATCGTCAGTTAGGTATCAAGCCGATTGTTGGTGTTAGAGCTAAACTCAGTACTCATGGAATGGGTCGCTGGGGAACTTCAAGCGGCGATCGCGCTAAATTCGGTCTGACAATCCCAGAAATTATCGGCGCAGTAGACAAGTTACGCGAAGCTAATCTACTGGATTCTTTACAATTGCTACACTTCCACGTTGGCTCACAAATTTCTGCCATTAATGTGATTAAAGATGCTATTCAGGAAGCTAGCCGCATCTACGTAGAATTAGCAGCGTTAGGAGCGGATATGAAGTATCTTGATGTTGGAGGCGGTTTGGGAGTGGATTACGACGGCTCGCAGACCAATTTCTACGCCTCGAAAAATTACAACATGCAGAACTATGCCAACGACATCGTAGCAGAGTTAAGGGATACCTGTACTGAGCGAAATATTCCCGTCCCAACACTGATTAGTGAAAGTGGACGTGCGATCGCCTCCCATCAGTCAGTATTAATTTTTGATGTTCTCAGTACCAGTGACATTCCCTCTGACTCAATAGATCCGCCAAAAGAGGGAGAATCTCCAATTGTTCTTTACCTTTGGGAAACTTACCAATCTATCAACACCGAAAATTACCAAGAGTTTTACCACGACGCCGCCCAATTTAAAGAAGAAGCAATCAGCCGCTTTAACTTGGGGATTTTGAGTCTTACTGAAAGAGCTAAAGCTGAACGGCTTTACTGGGCTTGTTGCCAGAAAATACTGAATATCATCAGACAGCACGATTACGTACCCGATGACTTGGAAGACTTAGAAAAAATTATGGCGAGCATCTACTACGTTAATTTTTCTGTGTTTCAATCAGCACCTGATTGTTGGGCTATCGATCAGCTTTTTCCGATCATGCCAATACACCGTTTAGGTGAGGAACCAACGCAGCGGGGAATTTTAGCCGACCTTACCTGCGATAGTGACGGCAAAATCGACCGTTTTATTGACCTCCGAGATGTGAAGTCTGTTTTAGAACTGCATTCGTATACTCCAGGACAACCATACTACCTGGGAATGTTCCTCAACGGGGCTTACCAGGAAGTCATGGGCAATTTGCACAACCTATTTGGCGATACTAATACTGTTCATATTCAATTGACTCCCAAAGGATACCAAATTGAACATGTTGTCAAGGGCGATACCATGAGTGAAGTTGTGAGCTACGTGCAGTACGATTCTGAGGATATGGTGGAGAGGATTCGCCAACGTTGCGAACACGCTTTAGAAGAAAATCGTATTACTTTAGCGGAATCCCAGCGACTACTCCAAACCTATGAACAAAGTTTAAGAAGGTATACGTACTTGGCTTTGTAAAGATAGTGGTTAGTAGTTATTAATTTGTTTTATTTTATGCCGAATAATAATTACTAATCACAGTACTTAAAGGAGGAAGCCTACGAGGATGTGGCTGACGCACGGAAGACACATCCGTTCAATTGACGTGGTCGGAAGCCGATGGGACTTTAGTCCCCGTCCAGATATCTAATCATTAAGAATCATAGGAGTAACCATCTTTTTTGTGAATGGATGAACAATATTTGTGATTAATTCCAGTAACTCTACCAGATGAAGTTGAAATATCAAAACTACCAGATGTACGGCATTGAACCCGACCAACATGAGAGCCAATCTTTTTTCCATTGCTGACAAGGGCTTTGATAATGTCTCCAGTTTGGAAACCAATGTCATGACGTTCTGAAGGTAGTACCAAAGGTACTTAGTCTGGTCAACTATGGGACTCCAGAACTAGTCCTGAAGCCCATCGGCTTTAAGCCGTGGGTTGTTGACTAACCACTAAGTTCCATTAGTTCTTAGCAATTCCGCGATCGCCTGCCCTTCGACGGGGGTATGGGATGGGATCGTATGACGGGCATCAGTAATCAACCAGTCTAAAGCAGCGGCTTGCAGGTCTATGGTTGCTCCAGTTTTATCTATGCAGTAACGCCCAAACACCAACTTATCAACTAAGCTGACTCCTGGTCCAAGTCGTGACCAATCAAAAATCACGCTGTTGTCTACCATTGCGCCACTACATATCCAGCAATTAGAACTAATCATAGCTGGACCGACAATTTTTACTCCGTCTTCAATCCGGGTCATCCCACCTATATAAACTGGACCTGTAATATCCACTTTGTCCCAATTCACTGCGACATTTAAGCCAGTGTAAATACCTGGTGCAACTTCATGTCCGGGGATGCGGACGTTTTTGATTTCCCCAAGCAAAACACCACGAATTGCTCGCCAGTAATCTGGTACTTTACCAATATCTACCCATTCAAAATCCATTGGGATGGCGTAGAAGGGCGCACCGATTTCTACTAGTTTCGGGAACAGCTGGCTACCAATGTCATATTCTACACCAGAAGGTATGTAATCTAAGATCTCCGGCTCAAAGATGTAAATACCCGTATTGATGTTGGTGCTGAGGGCTTCGTTGACGTTTGGTTTTTCTTGGAATGCTTTGACTAAACCGCTTTCATCGGTAACGACGACACCGTAGCTTGAAACTTCTTCTCGTGGGACAGATTTCATCACGATGGTCGCGATCGCTCCTTTGGATTTATGCCACTTTACTGCTGCTGTTAAATCCAAATCGATTAAAGCATCGCCGCACAATACGACAAAGGTATCATCAAAAAATGGCGAGAAGTCTTGAATACGACGCATTCCACCAGCCGAACCAATCGCTTGTCCCACTAATGTACCGTCAACAATGTGACCTTCAAAAGAATAGGCAATTTGCACACCAAATCGCTGACCATCTCGGAAATAGCTTTCAATTTCTTCTGCCAGATGGCTAACATTGACCATAATTTTGTCAAATCCATGCTGGCGTAACAGTTCTAGTAAAAATTCCATCACTGGCTTTTGCAGGATGGGCATCATCGGTTTGGGAGTTATGTGGGTAATTGGACGTACACGAGTACCCTTACCAGCTGCAAGAATCATCGCTTTCATAGATATTTATTCCTCAACCACGAGCCAGTTTACGATTCATCAATTGATACTTGATCATCAATTTATTTCTGTTATCAGTCATCCCAAAAATTACGGTTAGTAATTGAACTAAGTAGAATCATAAGTATAAAAGGTATCGCTAATCTCTCATTTTTTCAACAGGCGTTAGTTAGAAGTCTCTCATCATGACAATCTCACTTATTACAAAGGCACTTCTAAGGAACTACTATTGCTTGCTAAGTCTGTTAGTAAACGAATCTTAATATCCTGGTAAAACTCCTCTTGATATATTTCTATCTTAGATTGAGCGGATAGAAGTAGGAGTGCCCAGAAAACACTAATCAATTGGCTGTTATATGACTGGTGAGTAGACTGATGTTGGTTTGCTTGCTTTGTCTCGGCCCATAATTCTACAAGCTGTTCGAGATTCAACCAGTTTTTTTGCGAACATTCTGTTGCCTTTTGTTGCAACACCTGTTCTAATTCCGAAGCCACTTCTGTCAGATTTTCCTGGTGAGCTAACGAGAGCGCTGCTCGCATAGATTGAAGACTGGGTTGACGTCGGGGTCGGACAGTTTTACTTGCTTTGTCTACAAGTTGCAGCTGTTGTGCCATGACCTGCAATTGCTCGATCAACTCTTGCAGAGTCACACGGCGTTTCGGCGGCGGCATTGCTATTGGGCGACGACGCAAGTGCTTTTCTAACGGCAATCTCGAACCCTGATGTCTCAACTCGTCTTCATTTGTTTCCTCGACAGCCTCTTGTTCTTCAACAGCTGATTGCAACTGCATTAGAGTGTTTGCCTTGAATAAGACAAGCATTGAAGCTGACAAAAAAGCCTGTCCTGATTTAGATAAATCAGTTTCATAACTTCTTGTTATTGTCTCCGGTGCCATGAGTTCTATGTATCGATCAATCACCTCAATCACCTTGACATCCCAAGGGTCTATTTCCCCCTGCTCAGCTTGATGAATAAGCAGTGTAATTGTTTCCAATAGCTCGGAAGCATCCATCGACAAGTTTAAACAATTGAGAGTTGGTAGTTGTTAGTTGTTAGTTGGCGGTTGTTAGTTTTTGGTTACTGGTGGTTGTTAGTTTTTCTAGTCACCACGTTCCTATTAACCACGTTCCCACGTTCCTACTAACCATTAGCTAGTTCCTTTAAAGAATCAGCTGCGGGTGGTAGTGCTAGTTGTAATGATTGAATTTCTACCTGATATTGTTCAACCTTACTCTCCAATTCCTTAATTTGGGAATTTTGTTGGCGAACTTGTTGACTAAATGCTAACTGTCGTTGTAGTTGTGTCCAAATACTGAACATCCAAGCAAAAACTGCACCTAAACCAACTGCTAAGAGTAACTCAACGGCGATCGGAGCTTGCACCTCCAAGTTAGGGACAATATGAATTGTTCCTGCTTCAGTGTTTTCGATAGTAAATAATGCGAAAGCCAGACACAAAATAAAAATTATGACAAAGTTAACTTGTCTCATTGGAAACCTAAGTATTACCTAAAGAATTTGACCTAATTGTTCCCCAATCTTTGAGATCAATACTATTTTGAATTGTGCGCTAAAATTGTGCAACTTGATAATCTAATAATTTAAGTTACTAGTGTAAGCAGTCGTGCCGTCAGCTATAATGGGTTAGTAAGCTGTTAGCAGTCCTATATTATAAAGTCGCGAAATCCTTACAAAAGTTTCCCCTCAGAGATTGGGAAACACAATTAGCTGTTAGCCACTAGCCCACGCATCATCCACGAATAGCTATTGATAATTGCAAGCTTTACAGATGCACATCAAGATTGTATAGTAACAATGCTTGATAAGCAAGTACGCATCAATACTATTTTATACTTGATGAACGCCTTTTTTGTGATTAATTGTGTTCCAAAATACCTTTTTTTAGTAGAACACTGAGAACGGATTTGAGGATAACTTGGAATTCAGAATATTATGACCTTAGTCAGAACTTTAGTTTTCTTTTTTGAAACCTCTGACTTTAAGTTATATCATTTTCAGTCCTGAGTTCTGATTCCTTGACAGAATTGTTGCTTTTGAGCGCATCGAAGGTGCCTTTAATGGTACCAGCAATTGGAACAGCAACGACTGTCCCTAGCAATTTACCAATCTCGAATCCCATCAAAATAGAGACAAAAATCCAGATGGGATTAAGTCCGATAAATTCGCCTAGTAATCTGGGAGCCAATAGGTTATCCTTAAGCTGCTGCATGACAACTGCTGCCCCAGCTACTTCAGCTGCTAACAACCATTGTTGTTGCAGCAAAATCAAAATAGTCACTAGACCAATGCCTAAAGTTGCTCCAATAAAGGGAATGAGTTCAGATAAGCCGATTAGTATAGCGAATAATAGGGCAAACGGCACCTTAAGAATTAAGAAAATCGGGGTAAGGGTCACTACCATGAACAACCCCAGCAACAATTGGCTAATAAAGAAGTTTTGAAAATTCAGCCGCAAAGAACTCGTAAAGGGAACACTAATATTAGACGGCAGCAGATTAATTAAACCCAGCCAAACTTGGTTGCCATATAAGAGCATGTAAAACGCCAGCACGACTACTAATACTAGGTCCAGTAACCCAGACAGTAGGGTTCCGGCTACACCCACAGCATTAGTTGCTAGCTGTTGCGCCCATCCTTCGATATTAGCATTGATTTGTGTGCTGAGAACGTGCAAATCTAATGGCAAATGTCGTTTTTTGGCTAAATCTTGTAAATTTTGTAAGTTTCTTTGACTGCTCTCTAACAAGCTAGGTATCGTTCGTAACAGTTGGTTTGTTTGATCTAATACCATTGGCACCAGTGTCACGCCTAAAATGACTAAAAGCGTTAAAGTAGCCAGTAACACAATGATCACAGCCTGAGAACGAGTCATGGGGGCACGTTCAAAGAACTTAACTGGATAGCTTAGTAAAAAGGCCAGAATTGCTGCAACAGCGAGGATGCTAAATGGATGCTGAAAATACTGAAAAACTGAGGATAACAGCCAGATGTTCAGAGCGATGACCGGACCGCTCAGACCATAGATTAACAAACGTTGAATTGACGTTGCACGGCGCATTTTTTGCAATTTGTTTTAAGAGCTCCTTGGCAGAATAATACTCTGTTGACGCTAATAATTATGCTAAGTATTTTTAGCAAAGACATATATTAGCGTAACCGATATTCACCGAAGCAAATCATCATGGACAAGAATATAGCCGATCTTCGCAAAGACTACACTTTACAGGGTTTAAGCGAAACCGAGGTTGACCCTAATCCTTTTATACAATTTAAAAAATGGTTTGACCAGACACTCTCCACTCAACTTTTGGAACCAAATGCAATGACTCTTGCCACAGCTACTCCGGAAGGTAAACCTTCAGCAAGAATTGTCCTACTGAAAGATTTTGATTGCCGGGGCTTTGTTTTCTACACCAATTACAACAGTCATAAAGGACAAGAGTTAGCAGAAAATCCCCTGGCGTCCCTGGTTTTCTGGTGGGGAGAACTAGAACGCCAAGTCCGCATTTGTGGACGTGTAGAGAAAGTTTCAGAAAAGGAGTCGGATGAGTATTATCACAGCCGTCCTTTTAACAGTCGCCTTGGTGCATGGGCGTCGAATCAAAGTGAGGTGATAGAAAGTCGCGAAGTTCTTGAACGACAGTTACAGGAACTACAAATAAAATATCAACATCAAGATGTCTTGCGCCCCCATCACTGGGGAGGTTTCCGAGTGATCCCTACAGAAATTGAGTTTTGGCAAGGACGCTCCAGTCGTCTGCATGATCGCTTGCTTTATACTTTATTAGATAATGGCAGTTGGAATATTCAGCGTTTATCGCCTTAGTTTTTCAGCGTTCGTTAAATGTTGATAGTTAATGGTTAATTGCAATCAACTATTAACTATCAACATTTTTTTACAAATTAAACTGAATTCTGGGATCAGGCATAAAACTGTATCTTAGATATATTCCTGCCCAGACAAACAAAATAATGAATAACGTACCAATACCTATGGGACTGGGAAGCCAGAAAACGACTTCTATATGGTTTAGTTCCCCAGGCTGTAGCTTCCACACGAACTGATTCTTATTAATTTGTGGCGGAATCGCATTTTCTGTTAAGAGAATATTTCTGGCACCCCAAGGAGTCTTCAAGCTGAATTCTAAATCTAGAATTGAACCAGGATGAGCTAGGACGTTACCTTTACTCGCAATCAGAGCAAGCGATCGCAAATCCAAGTCATAAATCAATCGATTTCGGACTACGAGTAAAAAATTATTTTGATTCAACAGTAAGTTTGATTCAATCTTCGGCAGTTCCGAGTCTGACGATGCCTGAAAAGAACCAAATTTTTGATTGATAGTGGGTTGGAAAAATTTGTTAAATTTGGATTGTAACTCCTGAGGGTTACTGAAAGGAATTGTCACAATAATTTCTTCGTTTGAAAGTCGTTGCGTTTTACCTTCCAATTTACGAGCGCGATTTTCTACACTGTTTAACCATTCGTATACGGAATCACTACTAAAACTCGTTAAGCGTTCTCCCAACTTAATGTGCTGCACCAGTTCGCCACGATTCTGATTACTAAAGTTCAGACCTACGTCGTATTGGACACAACCTGACAGTAGTAGGGATACTAACAGTACCAGACATACAAGAGAATTTTGGATGTGAGATTTTGCGGAAAGTTGCGTATTAGCCTGAGCATCCGGCGGGTTACCCGTAGGCGAGGAGTGGTCGGGTTTCTCTCCGTGGCAAACTTTAACAGAGGAATTATGAATTGCAAAGATACGATTAAATTTCCCCATGACAAAATTAAATGCTCTGAATACCAGTCCTAAACTTTTTTTCATCTAAAAATCTCCGATACATGTGGAAACCGCGTAGTTTTAACTCGCG
>JAQYWP010001194.1 GCA_029379285.1 Rhizonema sp. PD38 | reverse complement strand
ATTTAATTATATGTGATGCTTAACACCACCACTAGTGAATATGTTCAGCAAAACTATTATCAAGTTCAAATGCTCTTCATATAACCGTTCCGGTCAAAGAAGCATGGAATCTAACTGTTTACTTCTAGTTTCCACTCTCAGCTAGAGTTAGGTATTTTTGGAAAAAAGTTTCTTCAGGTCATGATGCCAGCTATTGTATATTTTGCATGTATCCCGTGCTAATTTGTACCTTTGTGGGTTAATATCAATATTCTTGAGTGTTAAATTCTTTTTTAATTGATTAAAATATCCTTGTCTACAATAAGAACAGTTTGTCAAGTTTCATAGGGTTGAAATTTTGCTCTTTGCGCTAATTTGTGATTAGAATCAAATTGGTTAAGCACAGCGCTTATTCGCCGAACGGCTAATTGTCAAGGTATGGAGTGCTTCCCTAGAAGTCCTATCATGACTCCAGCAAGTGCCTGAAGAGCGTGTACTTGAAAAAATGCCTTAAGCTTGCTATTTGCTGTAAAGTAGCTCTCTAAGAGAAGAATTTTTCTCTAGGGCTTCCCCAACTTATGAAAGAAGTGTAAACATAGACGCATTCACTTTCTTAGTTGAGTTAACATAAAATGCGTTGTTTCTAAGTAATTAATGTTTTGCAGAATACCATAGAAGCAACATAGGCAAGTATACTTAAGTATGAAGTTAATGACCGTACTACTGCAATTACAATCCTATTTGGAGAAAATTTGAGGTGACGATGACCATTCTCAATCTTTTGCCAACACAAAAGGCGCTTCTTTATTTAAAGACTTTGTAGTCAGCACATAAAAAGAGTGCAATTTCTGTGAAACAGGCTACAATCGGAACAGCCTTTCCAAAAAAAATCCCCCAAGAGTTATATTCGTTTGTATGAATTTATAATTTTTTTAGCAACCAGAGTCTTTTTCAGACCAGCTAATTAACGTTATGTTGCTAGACAACATAGAATAGCGGTAATTAAGGAGGTGAACTGACCTCTAAAGCAGTAACTGCAACCTTTAGAGAGAAAGTCCTGCCAGAAGCTTGGTTGCGCTGTTAAGCGAAGTTAGAGATGCAACTTTTACCTAAGCGCTTTAACTTCCATCGCAAGTAGGCTCTAAGACTTGAGAGTTACATTCAGAGTCTTCCTTAAAAAACGTAAAATGTCCGATCGCAGTTATGGCAAATCAGCCAAAAACCCTCGTAACGGTTAAGCAAATAGCTACCGAAAGAGCGGTTAATATATCTGTCTTGAGTAATTGATTCTGCAAGGAGCATGAGGAACGCGGCATGAACCAGGCTAATAACGTACTCGAAAATATTAAGTATCAGCCTGATCTAGAAATGATGAATCAGCCTGAGATCGAGTTGGAGGAACTCTCTTTCGATGAAGAGGACTTGCTGATTGCAGACGAAGGCGAAATTGATGAATTTTTAGAGCCTCAGTCTGATGAGGACGACGCAAAGTCTGGAAAAGCCGCTAAATCGCGTCGTCGGTCACAAAGCAAGAAAAAGCATTACACCGAAGATTCGATTCGCCTTTACTTACAAGAAATTGGTCGAATTCGCCTGCTTCGGGCAGACGAAGAAATTGAATTGGCACGGAAAATTGCCGATTTACTGGAATTAGAGCGAGTCTACGAGAAGCTGTACCAGCAGTTAGAACGAGAACCCGCACACAGTGAATGGGCAGAAGCGGTACAATTGCCGTTGCCACAATTTCGTTATCGCCTACATATCGGTCGCAGAGCAAAAGACAAGATGGTGCAATCCAACCTGCGCCTCGTAGTCTCAATTGCCAAGAAGTACATGAATCGCGGTCTATCTTTCCAAGATTTAATTCAGGAAGGTAGTCTCGGTTTGATTCGTGCGGCTGAAAAATTTGACCACGAAAAGGGCTATAAGTTTTCTACATACGCTACGTGGTGGATTCGTCAGGCAATTACTCGTGCGATCGCCGACCAATCGCGCACGATCCGCCTTCCAGTTCACCTCTACGAAACAATCTCTCGGATTAAGAAAACAACCAAGCTGCTTTCTCAAGAGATGGGTCGCAAACCCACTGAAGAAGAAATTGCCACAAGAATGGAAATGACTATTGAGAAGCTGCGGTTTATTGCTAAATCCGCGCAACTGCCGATTTCACTAGAAACACCTATTGGGAAAGAAGAAGACTCTCGATTGGGTGATTTTATTGAGTCGGATGGTGAGACACCTGAAGACCAAGTTTCCAAAAATCTTTTGCGAGAAGATTTGGAAAAAGTTCTTGATAGTCTCAGCCCTCGCGAACGAGATGTTCTTAGACTGCGGTATGGATTGGATGATGGTCGGATGAAGACTCTGGAAGAAATAGGACAAATTTTCAATGTGACTCGCGAACGAATTCGTCAAATTGAGGCGAAGGCACTCCGTAAGTTGCGTCACCCGAATCGCAATAGCGTTCTCAAAGAGTATATCCGGTAAATTAATTAGTTGTTTATTGTTTGTATTTACTGATAACAATAAATGACTTTACATAGTTCCCAGGCTCAGCCTGGGAATATTTCGTTTAAATGGCTGTCAAAATTATTGAAGAAGCAACCCATGGTAAACATGGTAAACAATGTTAAAAAACCTGGAAGTCAAGCACTTCCAGGTTTTGCATTTATATAACGTCTAATAAGAGCAATATTTACAGGATGCCCCAGAAGTGTAGGAACCCTTGACCTGTGGACAGTTCAATCAGAGCTGCAGCCAAGAAGCCAATCATTGCCAAACGACCATTCCAGATTTCCGCTTGTGGGGTAAAGCCCCAACGCCAAGCATTACGATCTTCCAAAACAGGAGCAGTAATTTTTGTTGTGT
>JAQYWP010000206.1 GCA_029379285.1 Rhizonema sp. PD38 | reverse complement strand
TACTTATACATATCAACAAAGTAAAACATTTTTTGATTACGTGCAAACTTTGCGCGATCGCCATCTTTGGAGAATCCGGTTAAATCTAACTCAACTCCGGATTGGTAGTTACTTTTTACATAATCAGTCCTTTGAGAAGGATACAAGCGCAAAGGATTTTGTAGAAACGTTAATTACCTCTGAATGTGAAGAAGAAAAACAGCCTGAGAGCATAATAGATGATAACTTAGAAAATATTTTTTTAGAAAAGCTAACTTTTATTGATTCAGTAGTTTGTAAATATCGTGAAATTACAAAATCTGAAGCGGAAATTCCTGATATTCAACAACTAAAATCTAGTACACCTAACCAATTTCTTAACTCTATTCAACAAAAAAACGAACAAACAACCGCTAGAACAATAGATGTCCCTACCATTGAAGCTGATTCAAATCAAAATAATCAGAGCTTAGGATTTGTTTTTTTTAAGAATTTATCTTCAGTGCGTAATGGATTTAGTCCAGAATATGAACAAGAAGTCATTAAAAATTTACGACTACAACGTAAGAAAAATAGAATCGCAATTCGGTGGCTATTCATATTACTAGTATTTCCTATTATATTCCAGATTCTCACAAAAAATGTGATTTTCGAGCCATTACTTAGTAGTTATAGCGAGAGAGAGCCTACAAAAGTAGAACTGTCTCAAGAAATTAAAGAACACTTTTTAAAGGAATTTACTAACTTCAAAGAAGAACTAGAAATTAGACAGCTGCTTGAACTAGTACCACCAATGACTGAAGCTGAAGAGAAAAAAAGGTTTAAGGAAGTAGCTGTTGACTTGTGGCAAGAATCACGCGAAGAAGCCCGAAATGGTATTCAAAATCTTTTAGCTGACGGCGTAGCGTTGGCTGTTTTTGCTGGACTGGTCTATTTTAATCGTGCCAAACTGATAGTAATCAGAAATTTTTCTAACCAGACTTTTCTGAGTTTGAGTGATCCCAGCAAAGTATTTCTCTTTATTCTGATTACAGATATGTTTGTGGGATTCCACTCTGCTGAAGGATGGGACGTGCTGTTACAAAACTTTACTCATCACTTTGGTCTTCCGGAAAATGAAGCAGCTATCAAAACATTCATTGCTACAGTTCCCGTAATCATGGACTCCTGTATCAAGTTTTGGATTTTTAGCTATTTAACCCGCTTCTCACCATCTGCATCTGCAATTTTTGAGCGTATGAATAGTTAGATAATACTTGATTGATAAACTAAGCATTGCCCAAAAAAGCGAAGCATAGAGGGTTCCCTTCATACATTCTGTCCAGATTCTGCAAGACCCAGTAACTTAAAGCGTTGGCTGTAATCTTCCAGGCGATCTTTTAACTGCATGACCTCTTCCATGAGTAACCGTAGTTCAGCTAAATAATCATCGGGTTTCTGATATTGTCCAGTATGATCTACTACCTCTTCAGCTACTACAGTTTTGTAGATTGCGTAATCATTTAATTCTAGTTGTAGGTGGAAAGCATTAAAGAAAATTGTGAGTGTGCGTTTGTCTACTGGACAGCTGAAATTGAGTATTTTGCTGATTGTGCGAGTAGACAGGGTTGATTGTCCAGCCAAAATTTCATAAGTGTAGCGATTGCCGTAGTGATCGCATAATACCCCAGCCTGCATAAGTTTTTGCCATCCTTGCCTTGTGAGAACAAGCCCACGACTACGACTCCTTTTTGAAGAAAGGGATTGACCGCGATTTATCAGCATCAAGGAGTTTAAAGAAGTGGATGAATTTGGAGGTAAGTTCATGTTTATACCCTCAATAACTATAACAATCCGGCTTGATTTTTTATAAGTTTACTGAGACGGAAGCCCTTACTGTACAAAGGCTTTGCTCTCGAAACTTTTCAAAAACCCAGTGGGATTCGTGTATAATTTCCAATAGTCTGGGGTAATCATAATAAGGCAGATTAAGTTCAAGCAACGATCCAAAACTCAGTTCTAACCTGATCCCAAGTACAGGTTTACCCTTTCTTACAAACTAGCAAATCCTCGTTCCAATGCAATAATCACTGCCTGGGTACGATCGCTGACTCCCAACTTACTGAAAATGTTATTGATATGGAACTTGACAGTGCGTTCAGTAATACCCATCCCTGTGGCAATTTCTAAGTTGCTCTTACCCTTTGCCATCTCCTGCAACACTTGCACTTCGCGAGCGCTCAATTCTGGATTGCCCATCCGCTCTACTAGCTTAGCAGCAACTGTCTGTGGAATATATTGCTTTCCACTGTAAACGACGTGAATCGCTTCTAAAAGTTCTTCTGGTTCACCACCCTTGAGAATATACCCCTTTGCTCCTGCCCGCAGTCCGCGATAAATGTCTTCGTCACCCTTGTACATGGTTAATACAATGATTCGAGCCTCTGCAAATTCAGCCCGGATACCCACAATTGCCGCAACTCCATCTACATCAGGCATTCGCAAATCCATTAACGTGATGTCGGGTTGATGTTGACGAAATAGTTCTACTGCCTCCTGCCCACTACGAGCCAGCCCAACGACTTTAATATCAAGCTCACCCTCCAATAATGCTGCTAAACCACTGCCCACGAGCGGATGATCGTCAGCAATCAGGATACTAATGGCATTAGGAAAATTCATAATTGATGTTTAATGTGAATTAAGTGTTGAAACCGTTATAATTTCGTTAATAATTCCAAAACCATAATTTTGGAAGATTCTCAAAACACTTACGGCATCAGGGACGTTTTTAATTCACATCAAGGGTAATTATATTCCTAACTATTAAATTACCACAGATACGACCACTTCTGTTCCTTGCCCTGGAGCGGTTTGAATCGTTAATTCTGCCCCAATGCGTTCAGCTCGTTCGGTCATCCCCAGTAGACCAAAACCACTACCGATAGAGATATTACTTTTTTCAAAACCCTGTCCATTATCCTTGATTCGCAAGTAAAACTGCTCGGACTCGTATATTAGCTCAATTCGGATCTCGCTTGCCTTCGCATATTTGAACACATTGGTTAGGGCTTCTTGTCCAATCCGAAGTAAATGATTCTCTACATCGTTTGGTAAAGAAAACGGTTCACCGATCGCTTCATAAACAATCTGTACATCTGAGTGGGCGAACATCTGTGTGGCAAGGCGACTGAGGGCGCTGTGCAGATCGCCCTCTTCTAAAAACTGTGGACGTAATGCCTCAACCGATCGCCGTGCTTCACCCAGTCCATATCGAGCCAGATTGCGTCCTGTTTTGATGTAGCCTTCTACCGCACTGGGGTCTGTCTGCAACCGCCGTGAAGCTGCATCTAAATGCACAACAATCCCCGTGAAAGCCTGTGCCAGTGTATCGTGGATTTCCTGTGCCATACGGTTGCGTTCTGCTAAAACCGAAGCTTCCTCTGCCTGTTTGCGAGCGCGAATGTCTTGACCAATGACCAAATTTATGCTATTACTCAAACGGACGCTTGCCCAGGAGGTATCTACATAGCGTCCGTCGCGCAGTCGAATCTTAAAGTCTTGCCATTTCCCGCTAGCCGCATTCATGTGCTCTAACGCACGCTGACGATAGGGCGGAAACGGGTAGCATTCCGTCAGCACATCCACGTCATTGATTTCACTTTGTGCCCAACCCAGAAATTGCTCAAACTCCCGGTTCACCAGTTGATGAACTTGGTGATGAGAATCATAAAGAATAATCATCACTGGAATATTGTCAATGATGGTTTGTAAGAGTTCTTTCTGTTGCCTCAGAGCATTCTCTCGCTGTACGAGTGCTAATGTGCGATCACAAACCTGTCTTTCTAATTCACGGTTGTAATCGGCTAGCAGTTTCTCTGCCTTTCTGCGTTCAGTAATGTCTTGAAAGGTAGTGATGGAGAAAACAATATTGCCCTGTTCATCATAGACTGGCGTTCCCCAGGACTCAATAGGAATGATTTGATCGGCACGATGAATTTCTACGTTATCAATAAAAGTTTGCTCTCCAAGCAATGCTCGTGTCGATGTCATTTGCTGCCAGGGATATAACTGGCCGGTTCCCATATAATAGAGTTGATAAATTTCGGGTATTTGTTCGAGCGAAACGGATGGCATAATACCTTTGCCAACAATTTTTTCGCCAACGGGGTTTATATAGAAAAGCTGACCGCTACTTTCAAGGATAAATACCCCGACCGGCATTCCTTCCAGGATTTGCATCAATTTTCGTTCGCTTTCTCTCAAAGCTTGTTCGCTTTTGAGGATTTTTGAGTAAAGTTGAGCATTTTCAATTGAAATAATGGCTTGAGCAGACAAGACTTTTACAATCTCTAAGCGATCGCGGGTAAATGCATTGGTAGTCAGATTATTTTCCAAATAAACCACGCCTTTGAGTTGCTCTTTACTCATTAACGGCATACACAAAATCGATTTTGACTGATGTTGTTGAATATAAACGTCATTGACAAAATCGCCATCCTGAGCAGCATGATTAAGTACAATACTGTCACAGGTGTGGATCACATAATTGATGATAGATTTAGAAAGATGTTGCTCAAAGGGAAGCGATTGTAGCACGGTCACATGCCCTGAATCTGCTTCCCCAGAGGCTTCGATTCGTAGTTGTCCTTCTATCTCTAGAAGCAAATACCCTTTTTGTGCGCCGGTATTCTCTAGCAGAATATTCATCCAAGAACTCAGCAACTGATCCAATACAATCTCGCTAGAGATTGCCTGCGATGCTTTGATCAGTGCGGCTAAATCTAAAGCGTCTCCTGAGAGATTGCCAGAACTGGTGACGGATGCATTCGTTGCCTGAGTCGCTCTGGATCTTTGAGATAGTAAATCTGGATATGTAACTTCCAAATCCCTGACTTTAGCCGTTGCTCCCCAACGCTCGTAGCAATATCGTGCCTCTTTCAGATAGGTTTGTGCAAACTTTTGCATCCCGCGTGCCAGATAAAACTGAGCCGCTAGCTCATAGGCTAATGCCTCTTCCTGAATGTATCCATTATCTTTAGCCCCCTGAATTGCCTGCTCATAAAAATCCATTGCTTCAAGGGCTTGATTTAAAGCTCGTGCTTTCTCTGCTTCGATTAAGTCATATTTATGCTGGTAGTTCATGGGAGCAGCATATGCCCACCGTTGTATCTTCGCTTGATTTGCAGTCACCTGATTAAGGATATCTAATTGTTCTGAATCTCTAGCAGTTGGATATTTCGCCAACAATGCCAGCGAGTAATAAAAATAAAAAATGGCAACGACGTAATGTCCTGTAACTCCATTTAAGTAAGGTTCTGCATGTTTAGCATTATCCAGCGCTTGTTCAAAATCTTGAAATAAGTAAGCCAAAACCAGTTTATTGGTATATAAATTAAAGAGTCCATAGCGATCATTTGCCTGCTGAAGTAGTGGCAAGTTGCTGGACTCATCATAGATAGAACCCAACAAATTAGTAGGGTGAAAATGAGTTGAACTGAGATTCAAAATCGTTTGCAAATATAGTTTCAAATAATTAGCATTGACAATTTGCTTGAGTTGCTTGATCGCCGCAATGAAGTCAACAAATTTCTGCTTAAGTTCAGGTAGAGGTTGCCCTATGAAGTAGCAGTATTCACAGTGAGTCAGTGCGGCATAGCCCGCATACTCTAGATCGCCATTCCTAATACCCGCTTGATAGGCATCCTGTAAAGATTTTAAAGTATTGTTAACATGCTTTTTCCAGTGATTGATAAACGCATTGACCATAAAGATTGTCTTTGCTTGAACCTGTCTTGCATCAAGCCGCTCTAAAAGATTGAGCGCTAATTGACCGTACTGATAACCCGCCTCAAGCTCGGAAATCCCGCAAAGAATCATACCATACGATGTATAAGCGAAGGGAGATTGAGCGGAATTCCCAGATTCAATGGCTAAATTAACCTGCTTAAGTATCAAGAGTGGTAAGAACTCCGGAGCAACGATATAAACAGCAGAATTTGCACTGATCAACAACCGCATTGCCGCTAAGGAATGCGGTTCTTCCATGATAGGTAGATCAATTAACCGCTCAATTTGCCTTCCCGATAGATGGACAGCAGCTTCTGAAAGTGCCTGCCTGATATCTGCTTCACCCGGTTGTTCAGGAAAGTGAATTCCCAGCAACGACAGTGCTTGTTGGGCAATTTGAAAAGCTAAGTGCATCTGATTCTGCACCATGTATGCCTGGATTTTCACCTCATAGATTTTCACTTGCTCAAGTACTGTTGTGGACTGCTGTAAGACAACGGCTGCCCATTGTTCCATCTGTTCAACGTCACCACATAAATAAGCAACTTCCGCCGCTTCCTGGTGTAAAGTTAAGTTTAATTCATACTGGTATTGCCAATCACCTTGTGCCAATTGAATCCCGGCGGCTAAATATGCCAGTGCCGCGCTAAAAGCCGCCGCAGATTTAGCCTTCTGAGCCGCCTGCAAGTTGAGACGAGCGATCGCAATTCGTTCCAATTGATCGTAGACAAGTCCAGCCCCTAAATTCAAATGATCCACGAGCGCAAATAATTGATCCGATAAATCGTCTGAGGATACTTGGCGTAAGAATAAGCGACCAATTTGCAAGTGAACCGCTTGTTTTTGGGAGGGTTCAATCAAAGCATAGGCTGCCTGTTGAATGCGATCATGAACGAATTGATAATCCTGAATCAACAGATCTACGTCTTGCTCAAAGGTAGGCAAAACCAGACCCGTTTGCATGGCGATGACTAAATCTGGAAAGATTTCACCTGGTAATCTCTCACAGATCATTGAAAGCGTACTTAAATCAAAATCAGCCCCAATGCAAGCAGCAAATTGTAATACCTGTTGTGCAGACTCAGGCAACCGCTTCAGCTTGCCAATCATCAACTCCAGGACATTGTCAGTAATTCCTTTCGCCTTAATTTGGGAAATATCCCATTGCCAATTTAAATATTTAAAGTCAAATGTAATTAGGTTCTCTGTGTATAAGGTCTTCAAAAGCTCATTCACAAAAAAGGGATTGCCTCCGGTGTTATGCAGCACCAGATCAGCTAAGGGAGTGACTGCCGTGGTGACCGTATGGAGAGTATCAGCAATAAGCTGGGCAGTTGCCTTCAAGTTCAAAGGCTTTAAAGTAATCTGGTTAATCGTTACTCCTTGTTTTCTCAGATCCTCCAAAGTCATTATCAATGGATCGGTTTGGCTTACCTCATTGTCTCGATATGTTCCAATCAAAAACAGGAATTGCATCTCCCTATCGGTCATTATTAGCTCGATAAGCTTCACCGTTGATGAATCCACCCACTGTAAGTCATCCAGAAAGATTACTAGCGGATGCTCTTGGGAACAAAAGACTCGAATAAATTTTTGAAACGCAAAATTAAAGCGATTCTGAGCCTCTATTGGTTCAACCTCTGGCACAGGCGGCTGTTTGCCAATCACTAGCTCCACTTCTGGGATGACATTGATGATGACTTGTCCGTTTGAACCTAAGGCAGCGAGTAGTTTTTCCCGCCATTGCCGCAGCTTAACCTCTGATTCACTTAACAGTTGCCTCATTAATTGCTGAAAAGCACTTACCACAACAGAGTAAGGAATGTTACGCTGAAACTGCTCGAATTTACCAGTAATAAAATAGCCGCGCGTTTGAGTGATCGGCTTATAAATTTCCTGCACAAGCGCTGATTTGCCAATGCCAGCGTGACCAACAACGAGCATCAATTCAGTTTTGGATTTCAGATTTTGAGTTTTGGATTGAGGGATTTCTTCCTCATTTTTCTGTGTTTTTTCTCCCTTTACCACTCGTTCAAATACCGTTAGTAACGTTTCTACCTCTTGCTCTCGACCATACAGTTTTTGTGGAATTTGCAGCTTGTCAGAAATATCATGAGTAGCAAGCACAAAAGACTCAGTTTGTCCGCATTTTTCTAGCTGGCAAAGACATACCTCCAAGTCCATCTTGACGCCCCAAGCACTTTGATAGCGTTCCTCAGCATTCTTTGCCATCAGCTTTATTACAATATCTGAGACAATTTTTAGAACCTGAAGATAGGAATTACCCTCTTTTGATATCTCCCTCTCCCCACATCGAATGTCACAAGGTGAAACAGGCTGTTTTGCAATATGACAATGGACCAATTCCAAAACATCTTGGGTGGTAAATGGTAGTTGTCCTGTAAGCATTTCATAGAAAGTAGCCCCCAGTGAGTAAAAGTCCGTGCGGTAATCGAGCGAACGGTTCATTCGTCCTGTTTGCTCTGGGGACATATACGCTAAAGTGCCTTCTAAAGCATTAGGATCTTTAAATGTTGGATGAGTAAGGTTTAGACGGGTAGCAATGCCAAAGTCAATAATTTTAACTATGCTAGTGTCTGGATTAAAAACAATATTTGCGGGATTAATATCTCTGTGAATGATGTTTGCAGCGTGAATTTTGCCCAAGATATTTGTAATCTTAATAGCGATTTGGAGAAATTCTGACAGGGAAAACGGGTGATATTTTGCTGATGGTTCTTGCATCCATTTTTGTAACGACTCACCCCCAAAATCTTCTAGCACAATCACCAATGATCGCTCGTAGTCGCATTGGCTGTATACCTTAATTACCCCATCTATATTTAGGGAGCGAGTGATTTCATACTCCTGCTTGTAGCGGGCGAGTTCCTCTGGAGTCGGATAGTCTTGTTTAAGAACTTTTAGTATAATTGGTATGCTATCGGGTTGCCTAATGCCTCGGTAAACCAATGAGTTCGGGCTTTCATAAATTTGAGTTTTCACCGTAATATTTGGTAGAGAAAGCATCTATAGATACCTTTGATAATTTCAATATTGATATGAGAGTACAATACAAATTGGTGACACGTCTTACAAGCTGGCAATTCCTCGTTTCAAAGCAATAATGGTTGCCTGGGTGCGGTCGTTTAGCACCTAACTTGCTTAAAATTCGGTTGACATTCAACTTGACGGTGCTTTCAGGAATTTTCAAGGCAGTACCAATTTCCAAATTGCTCATGCCTTGTGCGACTAATCGGAGGACTTCTAACTCGCGATCGCTTAATGTTGGATTGGTTATTCGCTGCACTAACTTAGCAGCCACATTCGGTGGAATGTACTGCTGACCGCTATGAACGGTACGTATGGCGGTTCTTAGCTCACCCGGTTTAGAGTCTTTAAGCAGATAGCCCTTTGCACCTGCCCGTAACCCGCGATAAATATCCTCATCACCGTAATAGGTAGTCAACACAATGATGCTAAGTGTAAATATCACCATTACTTGCAACAAATGCCGTCTGACAAATGCCAATACGTCAAAAAAAGTGATTTGTTTTTTATCATACCAGATCGCCTGATTTGGTTGCAAACTAATCAGGACTTACGCAAGATCGCCATCAAGAACTAGACCCTGGGGTAGATCTAGCCCTGACTTTTCACGGTATGTCCTCAAACTACGAAACAAGGTGGGTTTTTTCACAGGCTTACTGTCAATAGGTTTATATTGTTGACAATGGGTAACGGAAAAATCAGGGATTGGGAAACCTTAAAAATACCCTTTTCAACATGCCGTGAAAAGTCAGATCTAGCCACCGTGTCACGAGGGGCAAGATAGATTAAAAGTATTGCTGTATATGCTTTTCAGTTATCAATTTCTATTAAATCGTCAAGACATAGTTCGTGCTCATCTACCCAAAGTCACCACAATGTCAAACGAAAGAATAAAGGTTTTAGCTATGTTCTGGCATACTACAAACTGTCGTTGTACCCATAAGATTGCCGCGATTGGAACCATAAGATTGCCGCGACTCAGGCAAAAACGTCTATTCAGTCGTTAATCACCCAATCAGGAGAGTTGGTTGATTTACCGCTCAGGGAACTTGAAAGTAAAATTCAGTTGAGGAAAATTACCGTTTCTCAACTTCAACACTTTAATAGTAACAGCGACCAAGTAAAGACCATACTTCTGACAGCCAGCCAAAAAGATTTAGAAGATGCTAACCACCGTTATAAAAGTATTGAACCAATCTTATTTGGACAAGCCATAAAAAATCCCACAGTATCAGAACGTACTATAAGGCATTGGTTAGGCAAATATCGGCAGGCTCAACAAAAATATGGTTATGGTTATATTGGGCTTTTAAATTGCTCTCATAAGAAAGGGAACCGCAACCGTAAGTTACCCCAAAAAACCTTGGAATTAATAGATGAGTTTATTGCACAAAGCTACTCTACTTACAAACAAAAACGCAAGTATGAGGTGTATGGAGCTTTCTGTAATGCTTGTGTGAGGGCAGAAATTCCAGAAGACCAGATTCCTAGCTACAAAACATTTATTAGTGAAATAAAACGACGTAGTGGTTGGGATATGACTTGCAACAGAGAAGGTCATCGGGCTGCTTACTCAGAAAAACCTTACCATATGTCCTAGCAAAAAAACGGTTATTTTATCAACTTACTGTTGTTTACTTAACGGGTTTGCTGCGGCACAACAATTTGGTTTCTTGGGACAACAACAAAAAAGCTTTATCCAAACATTGACTTTGATGTGTTGCGTGCCATTCAAGCCAAACCTTGCGCTGCTGTTGTCTGAGTTTTGCGTGTTCAAGCTCGAATTCTTCATCACTTGTCCGGTTGCAGCGAGAGCGCTAGTTGAATTTTGACGTTTTCAAATCGCGGGAAACTTGCGATTTTGAGACTCCGAGCCCATCTGCGATTTGCTGTAGAGTCGCACCTGCAAAATATTGGCTAACAAGCTTAGCGCGATCGCTGTCTCTTTCAAG
>JAQYWP010001193.1 GCA_029379285.1 Rhizonema sp. PD38 | reverse complement strand
TGAATTATTTTTTCAGTATCCCAGTTTCTGGATCATTTATTCCTTGGAATACTCTAACACACCCAAAACCATAGGAGATTCAGGGATGGAAGTTGGGTTGATTGTAGCAATATAAATTCCTTCCGAACTATCGGTAAATACCGCACGGAAAGCAATTTGATTCCCACTCAAACCTTCACTTCCAAAAGTTAAAAAACGAATAGTCTTGCCTTCAAAAGAATCATTATTACCAATGACTTTCGTTAGGGAACCGCCAAGAGTTGTATATATAGCTGTAGGAATAAAATTAGCAATTGGACTTCCTGTAAAAGCTATATTCCCGTCGTTTAAGGAAACGAAACCGAAATTATTGAAATTTCCTGTGCCGCCAGGAATAGGTGTATTACGATCAGCTACTACGTTCAATGAACCCCCAAGGGTTGTGTAGACACCTCGTTGAAAATTGTTTCCAGATCCGACAAATGCTACACTTCCATTATTTAGGGAAGGGTAGTCGAAAGAAGAGAAGTTTTCTTTGCTATCAGGCACAGACGTATTGCGATCAGCAATTACGGAGAGCGAACCATCAAGGATTGTGTAGATACCTCTTTGAAAACTGTTTCCAGAGCCTACAAATGCTACGCTTCCATTATCTAGAGTCGGTATGCCATAAGAAACATCAAAGTCATTGAAGTTTCCTGTGCCATCAGGAATCTGTGTATTACTGTCCGCGACTACTTTGAGTTCACCGTCTATATTCGTGTAGATACCTTGAGTGAAGTTGTTTCCAGAACCTACAAATGCTACACCTCCATCGTTTATGCTCGGATACACACTGAAAAAGGCAAAGTTTCCTGTGCCACCAGGAATAAGTGTATTACGGTCTGCCACTACATTTACTGAACCGCCTATGTTCGTGTAAATACCTTCTTGAGTATATCTATATCCACCAGTTGGAACAACTGTAACTCCAAAGCCTCTAAAAGCTACACGAGTATTGTCTAGAGATGGATCATTGAAAAAGGCGAAGTTTCCTGTGTCACCAGGAATCGGTGTATTACTGTCCGCGACTACTTTCAGTTCACCGTCTAAGTTCGTCGTATAAACACCTTGTTTAAAAGGTGTTGCATTGTAAACTCCTCTGTCTCCTACAAATGCTGTAATTCCATTCTCCAACGAAGGCGCAGAGGGAAAACTACCAAAATTTTCCGTGCCGCCTGGTATGTTCGTATTGGTATCAACAACCTTGGTAAAACTAAAGCTTGCAGCTTCTACCCGCTGCACTCCGGACGCTATTCCCAAAGCCATAAATGCCGTTCCGACTATCGTCGCTATTGATAAATTTTTCATAGTGATCATAAAATTTACTTCCTCACCTAACACTGTTCGGTTAAGAAATTTACTCGTTTACGCTGTGAGGGGAGCAGATTCTTCCTTCTCAAGTGTACCCCTGCTTAAACATTGCACAGACGTAATCGAACAAAAGTGTACCGTAATCGCACCTTTGCCATACCAATTGTATTATCTTAGTCTGACTTTAACCCAAGAGCTATTTAGCTTTAGCACTTTCTTAAAAGCAACTTAATAGATCACCCTTATTGTGTAGAGCAAATCGCGTTAAGAGCAACTTACATCAGTTTCTCGCTCAAAAATTTACCAACAATCATGGACTCCTAAAGAAAGTGAAAAGACTTAATCGGCGTACAATAATCAAAGCGATCGCTGCTGCACCAGCATTTGTTGGACTTTCTGCTCTTCTATCAAAAGCAAAAGCCACAAATGGGTCTAAGTTTGAAGTTTGGTTCATTAGACATGGCGAGAGTGAAATTAATGTTCTACCTCAGCAATCAGATTTACCTCTAGACGAAGGTGTAACTTATCCTCTCACAGTTAAAGGTATTCAACAGGTTAAGGATCTTGCCTTGTCGATTAAAGATATTGATGTTTCGGCTATTTTCACTTCGATCCGCTTGCGAACTGTCCAAACTGCGGACGCGATCTCGTTTGAAAAAAATATTGAATTACAACTTGCTCCTCCTCTTGTTGAAGTCAATTTTGGCACAACTGCATCACAGCAACAAATCTTTCAGATATTAGCAGATTGGTTGCTCAATGGTCTCTACGATGTAAAAGTACCAGGTGGAGAGAGTTATAACGAGCAGCGAGAGCGTTTCATACCATTTGTTACTCAAACAATAGAGAAATATTCATCAACTCCTCAAGTTCTTATATTTGTAGCACATGGTGCTATCTTGGCTACTATGCTACCTCTATTATTCAAAAATGTCTCGGGGCAATTTTCACTGGCTAACATATTACCAAATACAGGTATTGTGAAAGGAAAGCTACTTCATGGGCATCTTTTCTGCACGGATTGGAATGGACAAAAGCCCCATTAGTACTAATTTTAGCTTTTGTTTGATTCGTGCATAATGGCATTATTTTAACTCCACTATTACAAAAAGTTCCAATCTTGAACAGGGTTGTCTATTTCAAAACAAAAAAATGTTAAGCGCTATACAGAGATTAAAACCATAGTGAATATCATGCGAAAACTTGGTTATATCAACAGACAGAAGAGAATTGAGAAAAATGAACGTATAGTACAAATGAATAGAAATTGGCTTTTTAGGATTGTCACTATCCTATTAACCTTTAGTAGCTCCTGGTAATAACTAGAGGTCTTTATACTTAAGTTTTTCAACCAATAAACCCTAGCAATCTGTCTCAAGCTAGGTTTTTTTTATACCTAATTTTCCCGCGCACCAAGTTATATCATGTCCGGTAGATTAACCTTAAATACTATAAGAACCCCAGGGAGCAATGCGATTTTGTGAGGTGGATCCAAAAATAGGCGATCACTAATGACTA
>JAQYWP010001192.1 GCA_029379285.1 Rhizonema sp. PD38 | reverse complement strand
TTGCTCTAAAGATATTGTTGTGCCGTGTACTTTGGCATGGATTTGAGAAGGTTCGGTAATAATATCATGACTATGGGAATGATTAATTACCGTATCATTAGGTAAGGTATGACTATGAAAATATTCCGATTCATGACCATGAGAATGCGTAATGATAGCGCCATTAGATAAGGTATGAGTATGATGATGGTGATGATGCTCACCATTAAGGTTAATTGGCGTTATTTCACCAGTTTCAGGATTAGTAATTTTTGCTTCGGTATTATCAGAGCAACCACAATCTACACACATGTTTTCTTGAAAATATAATTACAGGCTATTCATAATCATGGAATATATCAAAATTTTATTGAGTAGTTTATCTAACAAAAAATGTTTCTATAATTAATCAGCGATCGCCACGCACCTCGTAACAAAGTCAGTGCCTTTCTTTGTAACAGGTTTCAAAATACTCACTACCAAGCTTACAAATACTTGGTAATAAGTATAATCAGATTTGATTAGAACGTATTGGTTACATAATATTATTGGTTAGATCTACGCCTATTTATGGAAATTTTCTTTTTACTTTTTAATGTCTCGATTGGGATTGGTACTTGTAGTACTGATCACCTCAATGTCATCGTACTTTTTAATGCTGTAGATGATGGTCGAGAGAATCCAACTGAAAACAAAGATGCCAATAATTAAGTAGCCAATTAAACCAAAATTATCGCTCAATTTTCCAATGAAATCCCAGAAAACACCCGTCAGTTTAAACTGGTCTCCAATAATGCTAAGAACTTCAATACTGCCTACAGCTAAAGCGACCAACACTGAAATTAAGGTGATGGTCATGTTGTAGTAGAGCTTGCGGATTGGTTTGACAAATGCCCAGCCATAAGCTCCTAGCATGAGAATGCCATCAGTTGTATCAATTAGGCACATTCCTGCTGTAAACAATGCTGGGAACAACATGATTGACCAGATTGGCATTCCTTGTGAGGCACTGGTAGCCGAAATTCCTAGTAATCCCACTTCAGTCGCAGTATCGAAGCCTAAACCGAAAAGAACGCCGATGGGAAACATGTTCCAACTACTGCTAACAAGTCTGGTTAAAGGGCGGAAGAAACGACCGATGAGTCCCCTCTGGTTCAAAGATTCGTCTAAAGTCTGTTCGTTATATGTACCACCCTGCTTTACCCTCTTAAATAGCTTGAAGACATCCCAAAGGACAAATGTATTAATTATGGCAATCACCAACAGAAAAAAGGCTGAAACTCCAGTCCCTATCAGCCCACCAATTTCCTTGAGACTGGGAAAGTCTTTTTGAATCACGGTAGTAGCTAGGACAATGGCAACGGACATCGCAATCACAATTGTGGAATGACCCAGCGAGAAGAATAACCCGACACTAACAGGTCGTTTGTTCTCTTGCATGAGTTTGCGGGTGACGTTATCAATTACTGCAATATGATCTGCATCTACAGCATGACGTAGCCCAAAACTATATGATATGGCTGAAGTGCCCAGCAGCAGGGGATAGCGATAGAAAGTTAACAGCGCCAATCCCCAGATTAAGATATTCACGCTAATTAAGAATGCATAAATATAGATAATTTTCCGTTTAACGTTTCTGGAACTATCGTTGTAAGTAAAATTTTTGACCCTCACAGAAGGCTCTCAGAGGCGATCAATTGGGGTACAGGGATACCATAAACCATAAAATGGCAAAAGCTCTGTGCGAGCCAAAAATGCCTGAATCGATTGCAGCACATGGATTATAAGCCCTCTAAGGCTTAAATAAATCTTACGGTGAAAAATGAGCGAACGTACAGTTATAAAACCGCTCTCTCGCTGTGGACGCAGAGAAATAAGATAGGTAATCTTACACTTTTGTTGGGAGTAACTATTAACAGCGCCGCGCTCTCGGGACAGTTACAGATGATTTCAACGCTCGTGTGAAGTACATCCGCAGGGGCGAACAGCTGGTCGCCTTTACAATATGGTGTACCTTATCCAAACGAAACCCGCTATATATTCTGTCCGGAAGACTTTACCCCATTGTAAAGTCTTGTTTATTCATGCTAACTTACTTATCCTTTACAAATCTTTAACAAACAAATATTGCTTTAATAAGGAGTAATTATTATATAATGAAAACACTATAAATCGGTTCTAGTGATCATCAATCACTAGAGGTAACGGGGAAAGTCCGGTGCGAATCCGGCGCTGTCCCGCAACTGTGATGAGATTTCTATCTCTGAGTCAGAATGCCCGCCGAAGGTAACAAAAAACTTACATTTATCTGCGAGGTACAGATGAAAAGTCAATGTGAATCTTCTCAAAATCCGCAGCGAGAGTTACTATCTCCTAGTCGTAAAGCTGGAAATCATCTACAAATGTCAGCTGGCGATGAGGTTATAAGTATATAGACTACAGCCACAGCCGACTTGTTTTTATAAGAGTTAGGTCGAGTATTATATCAAATTAAGTGATATTTGAATTATAAAAAAAATGAACTCCTTGCAAAGAAAGCAGAGATCTGGGAGGGAGAAATAACTCTGTACGAACGTATTTTATAATTTCACTCTTTGGTGTTGTAATTTCCAAGTACAGCACGGCAGAAATAACTAGACAGTTAAAAATAGGTGAACATATAGTTTATGCATGAATATGTATCTGCCATCTCCTGTCTTCTGACTGCCTGTACTCTTGCGTTGCTGCACAGTTAATTTAGCTTCATACTTGCGATTTCGCCTTTCTCTCATATACATCAAAATTAATGACAAGCAAACAGCATACTTTATTCGTTTGCACGACTTGTGCCAGTGTTTGGCAAGACGGTAAACGTGTTGGTTCAAGTGGTGGTG
>JAQYWP010001191.1 GCA_029379285.1 Rhizonema sp. PD38 | reverse complement strand
ATTGGATGCCTTTGGAGGCTACAGCAGAAGCGCAAAAAGTAGATAGTTTGTTTAGCTTTTTAGTCTCAATTGGCGCATTTATCTTGCTTGGGCTTGTTGGCATGATGGTGTATTCGGCACTCTTCTTTCGGGCATCCAAGCATGACTACAGTGAGGGACACCCTTCTAGAGGTGATGTGAGGCTAGAAATCCTATGGACAGCAACTCCAACTTTGTTAGTAATGTGGATTGCTTTGCAAGGCTTCAATATTTATCAGCAATTAAATATTCAGGGTTTAAAGCAAGTCGTGCATTTGCATACGCCCCTAGAACCTGAACCAGTTTACGCCGCAAGTCAAAGCAATGACTCCAAACCTGCTTCTGAAACTATTGATGTTTTCGTTAAGCAGTGGGATTGGTCTTTCCGCTATCCAAATAATTTCACGAGTAATGAATTACACCTGCCCGTTAATCGAAGCACCCGTCTAAATCTCCATGCCCAAGACGTGCTCCACAGTTTTTACGTCCCTGAGTTCCGCTTACAGCAGTATATTGTCCCCGGACGCAATATTGATATTGTGCTAACGCCGATTCGCACAGGCAAATACCATTTAAAAGATTCTCTATTTAGTGGTACTTACTTTGCTTTGATGGATGCAAATGTATACGTTGAATCTTCTCAAGCTTATAACCAGTGGCTGCTCCAGACAGCAAATCTTGAACCAACGACCGCAATAAATCAAGCAGTTGCTGAGCATACCCAATCGCCTCAGACATTTTTCAAGACCGGCTGGTACACTGTCACACCCTCAAATCCCGTTATAACAGCTAAAAGGAAGGTAAATAATGACACATGATTCGGGAAATTCCATCACGGCAAGCAAGTCGGAAAATTCCCACAACAAGTCAGACAATACCTGGCGGCGCTACTTCAGCTTCAGCACTGACCATAAAGTCATCGGTGTTCAGTACATAGTGATGACCTTCATTTTCTTTCTCATTGGCGGGCTGTTAGCGATGATCATCCGTGGCGAACTGGTCACCCCCAAATCTGATTTGGTAGACCGTCCCCTCTACAATGCCTTGTTCACTATGCACGGGACAATCATGATTTTCCTGTGGATTATCCCGTTCAATGCAGGTATTTCTAACTACTTAGTCCCATTGATGCTGGGAGCACGGGACATGGCTTTTCCCCTGCTCAACGCCATTTCTTTCTGGATTCTTCCACCTGCGGGTATTCTGCTAATGTCTAGCTTTTTACTGCCCAACGGTCCGGCGCAGTCAGGTTGGTGGTCTTACCCACCAATCAGTCTTCAAGTTCCGCCCGGTCAACCAATTAACGGTGAATTCATTTGGATTGTGAGTATAGTACTGATAGGTATCTCTTCAATTATGGGGGCTATCAACTTTGTGACTACTATCTTTTGGATGCGGGCACCAGGGATGACCTTTTTCCGTATGCCCGTCTTTGTTTGGTCGATTCTCAGCGCCCAGTTGTTACAACTAATTAATTTGCCTTCCCTAACTGGCGCATTGATACTGCTGTTGTTTGATCTCACTTTCGGGACAAACTTTTTCAAACCGTCGGCTCAGGGCGATCCAATACTTTACCAGCACTTATTCTGGTTCTATTCCCACCCGGCTGTAGCTATGGTCAACCTGAAGCGTGGGGTGGGGATGCTTCTCAAGGGCAGGAAGAATAGCTATAGATCTATTGATTTTTCCTACTTCCCACTCCCTATTTTAGTTGTCATGGAAGGTCGTACTTATATAGATGGAAGTCCTATCCGTTTTGATCGGTTGCACGGGCAACTACAACAAGGGTCACTGAGAGTGTGAGCGCGACTACTCTATTCTGGCACTTCGTTGATGGGAAATGTGTGATTATATTCTCTGTTCTTGACATCAAGGCAGGCGTAGGAAAAGCAGAAAACAATTTCTCAACAAACTAGTTAATTGGTAGTTAAATTTAGGCGATCGGCACAAACCAAGGAGACATAATCTATGCCAACTAAAATTGCTGTTAATGCGGGGCAGATCGTAATTAATGATGGGTCTACTTTTCTGGTCACCGCATCTGATGGCTCAATTGACGAAAACCTTCCCCAAGGTTTCTTCGTCCGCGATACCCGTCTAATTTCCTACTACGAACTTTCAATTAATCGCCACCGACTCCCAGTGTTGGCATCTAGTATCATTACCCATCATAGTGCGCTCTACCAATACACCAATCCTGAATTTTCCACCTTGAACGGTATTCTGCCCCAAGACAGTTTGTTAGTCAGTGTTCGGCGCGACATTTTCAACGGTATGCACGAAGACCTCGACATTACAAATAGGCATACAGAATCGGTTGTGTTTCAGGTGATGCTGGCTATTCGCTGCGATTTTGCTGACATTTTTCAGGTCAAGTCAAGCCAACTTCTGCCACGCGGGGAGATATTAACAACGTGGAAGGATGGTGTACTTACCAATGAGTACCACAACAAATCATTTCATAGAGGATTGATTATAACACCTACTCACACAAGTTCATCTCCTCGTTACGCCAATGGTCGTCTCATATTTGATGTTGCCCTTGCTCTTAGAGAGAATTGGCACTTGTGCATTAACTTTACAGCGTTAGCTGATGGTGATGTACTTGAACCCAAACACACCTGCATGGAAGAGTTTGTGAGCGAAGCTGGGGAACAGAGAGATAACTTCCTTAAAGCAGCAACTCAAATGAAATCATCTAATGCAGATATTGCTAGCTACTATCAGCAGGCGCTTGTAGACATGGGGGCGCTGCGGATTAAGGTGGAGAAAAATGGTAAGCAATAGACTCGTCCGGAATATGAATTGGGTACAAAAAAATGGTAGAAAGTAAAAT
>JAQYWP010001190.1 GCA_029379285.1 Rhizonema sp. PD38 | reverse complement strand
TTTAGATGATTCAAACAGCGATCGCACCTTTTCGGCAAAAGCTAAATTCACCTTTAACCAAAAAGGCAATCAGCGTTTTGCAAGTTAACTTGGGTAAGCGTTGCAATCTTTCCTGTTCTCATTGCCATGTAGAAGCCTCGCCAAAACGGACAGAGGAACTTTCCCCAGAAATTTGCCAACAGTTGATTGAGTTAATTTACAAATTTCCGCAAATTCAGATTGTTGATTTGACTGGCGGCGCACCAGAAATGAATTACGGCTTTAAGCCATTGGTTGAAGCCGCTAAAGCAACTGGTAAACAAGTCATTGTCAGATCTAATTTAACTATTTATTTTGTCGATGGGTTTGCTGACTTGCCAGAATACTTTGCCGAAAACAAAGTCCGGATTGTTGCTTCTTTGCCTTGTTACCTGGCAGACAATGTTGATAAAATGCGCGGCACTGGTGTCTTTGATAGTTCAATTAAGGCGCTGCAATGGCTTAATCATCTTGGTTATGGAAAAGAATCTGATTTAATTATAGATTTGGTATATAACCCACAATTACCCACAAGTGAAAAATTTTCTCTGACACCACAGCAAAGTCAGCTAGAACAAGATTACAAAATATTCTTGCAAGAACATTTCGGTATTGTGTTTAATAATCTCTTCACCATCACCAACATACCAGTTGGTAGAACTAAAATGCAATTAGAACGGAAAAAATTGTATACTCCGTATCTACAGTTTTTAGAGTCGCATTTCAATCCTGGTACCGTTGAACAATTAATGTGTCGTGATGAACTTTCAATTGATTATCTAGGGCTAGTGTATGATTGCGACTTCAAACAGATGATGAATTTGCCGGCGAAAACTCGTAACGGGGAAAACCTGACAGTCGCCAAGTTGTTACAAGCAGAGTGTTTAGATTTGATAGACGAGATACAAACTGCTGCTTATTGCTACGGTTGTACTGCAGGCTGTGGTTCTAGTTGTGGTGGTGCTTTGGTGTAAAGGGGGGAGATTGAGAGAGTAACACTAAGCACTCATATGACTTTAAAGTTATCTGGTTACAAAAACTGTTACGACACCATATTCATCATGGGATGGGTTTATGATGAAACTAAATTAACTCTCCTCACACTACACTGATAACCGTGGACTCTACTGAGTTTCCACGGTTTTTTTTGTAGTAAGTAAAATTAGAGCGCTTCTGAGTTGAGTGCTATAAGCGGTATCAAGACGCTTCCAAAGCACGCCTCTACATTGATTTGTAAATTCAGGAAATCGGAGCGTGGGAGTTGCATGACGGGGGAGAACAAAAAGTATTCGCACCTGCACCAAACACCAAATCAGACAGCGTTTCTAACAGCTTGTTGTTGAAAACCTAAACGCGATCGCCCATTGAGAAACACCTGTAGCATTCCTTGAGTGTAAGGCAGCAACAACGCCAGTTGTGTCAAATTTACACGTCCTTCTAATTCATCTGCCAATAATTGACACCATTTTTCTGTCATTTCCCATTGGATTCCCACACCTTCAACAACCATTTCACATAAGGGAAATAGTTCCTGCTCTACTGGTATGATACTCCCCTCTAACAAACACAAGCACAGGTAGGCTTGGAACATACTTAAGTCCCGAATGCAAGAGTGTGCTATAGCGTCTTCTGTCAATACCCCTCTACGGGTACGATAATTTGGAAAAAATTGAATAAGTCGTTCGTAAGCTGTTTGAGCAATATCCGTAGTAGCTGCGAAGATTTGCTCTACAAGCATTAAAGTTGGAGAATCCACATCGTGCTTGCCAGCAGCAACACAAACTCTTTGCCAGGGCATAGCGACTTGCTCTTCAACAAACTTTAAGTAGGGAGTCAATAATACCTTCTCAGCAATTGTCAGCTTTTTAAGAATAAGTCGGTTGCAAAAGTTCAATTGTGTCGTCATAAAGCCAAGAGCACGCCAGTCTTTGGATGACAAGTGTTGCTCTTGAAATACTACTAATATAGGTTCTAGCGCATACGCTAACTCCTCAATCGCTGGGATACCCCACATAGAAAGAGAATTCGCCTCTAGTTTTACTGTGAGTAAAGCAGGATTTAAAGACTGCTGTTGATAGATTTCCAGTATTTTTCGATAAACTCGAAAGGCAAATTGAGTTATTCGCTTAGCCTCTTTCAAATCTAAAATATTTGGAATGTAAGCATACAAAGTCTTTGTTTGGAGCCACGCCATTTGGCAATTGATATCTAATACATGATCTTTCAATTTAGTAGCAGTTAAAGCTCTACCCTCTGGTGAAGCTGCTTGTTGCAAAGAATTGTAAAAAGAGGCGTTCTCTAAAGAGACAGAAGATAAATCAAGTGTATAACGCAATTTCCAAAGGTTGAGCAAGCGTTGAACTGATGAAGTTTTAACGACTTGAGAAGTTTTTAACATAGGTTCTTCTTTTTTCTCAAGAAATAATATATTTGCTTCATAAACCTTTATAAGGTTATTTATCTTGAATCCTTTGACATACTACATCTGAAATAATAAACATCGTCAATATGTTGATTAAAAAGAGGTTATCTTTCTTTCCAAATTTTCGACTCTTTACTTCAAATGTATCTAAATTTAGTTTATCAGATAAGCGTGTAAGAATGAACACATACGCACTGCAATCTGTAGAGGATTCGTGACTAATCTTAAAAGAAGTGTAAGATTACCTGTTTGAAGATCAAGAAGATAGGTGATCTCACACTCTTGTTGGGGATAATTATATCTAGGTATTCATTTCTGAAGAAAATGGGAGTCAATAATAAAGCCTATCAAGTTATTACTCTTGTTGGGGAACTCTTCTAAGGTTAACCGAGCAGTGTTGAAGTTAACTTCTCTTT
>JAQYWP010000016.1 GCA_029379285.1 Rhizonema sp. PD38 | reverse complement strand
TAAATCTTCAGTATTAGTCATTAGTGATCGCCTATTTTTGGATCCACCTCACAAAGGTTTGGTCATTTCAAGTCCAGAATACGCGCATGGTATACCGGGCGTTTTGAAGAATGCCCTGGATTGGTTAGTGAGTGGTGAAGAGTTTATCGGGAAACCAATTGCATTGTTCAACGCATCGCCACGAGCTATTTACGCAACAGCCTCTCTCACCGAGATTGTGACTACAATGGCAGGACGAATTGTGCCTGAAGCCTGCCTCACCATTTCTCTGTTGGGCAAAAATTTGGACGCAGCCGGAATTTTTGCCCAACAGAGAAATTTCGGCTGAACTAAAAGCTGCAATGATTGCATTTACAAATGCGATTTTGCTGACGTAAAGTCTATCGCTGACACAGAAACGGTTTTGAAGGATTAATTGTTTTTGACACTGGGAAAAACATATGAACTTATGCGGGTAAGATTACTACCTCTGTGTTATACTTGTCATACGCGCCATACAAGTACGACGTTTACCATGCTCACAGTCAGATTAGACGAAGAAACAGAACGCCAGCTTGCCGATATCTTGGCTCACGAAAAGACAGACAAGAGTGAGTTAATCCGACGCCTGATTGCTGAGCGCTGGCTCAACTTACTTGCAGGTAGAACTTTGGTTGATAGGCGAGGTGGACACCCTCAACACCTCCTGCAAGATGCACCCACCGATTTATCTGAACGAGCAAACCGTAAGAAGGCAATCTCGCAATATCTTAAACAGCGCCATTCATGACTTACCATCCGCTCATACTTGCAGACAGCGGATTTTTGTTTGCCTACTACAGCGCCAGAGATAAATATCACCAACAAGTACGTTGTTTCTTTGAAAGCTGCACCTCCAAGCTAGTAACTACACCTATCTGTATCGCAGAAGTCATGTGGTTACTTAGTTCTGATTGGCGCACACAAAACGAATTTCTTCTAGACGTTGCTAAAGGACTTTATGAGTGTGAGCAGCTCTTACCTCAAGATTTTTCGCGCATTGCTGAACTGAATGCCACTTACTTTGACTTACCAGGAGATTTTGCCGACTTATCTCTAATCGTCATTTCCGAACGCCTAGATATTGCTGCAATAGCGACTTTCGATAGTGATTTTGATGTTTATCGGCGTTATCGCAAAAAACCTTTTGAGCGGGTGTTCTTGCCTCAATAGCGATACAGGTAGTGGATATCCCTGTGCCTTCAAAATTAAACCAGATAAACATGAAGTGTGGTATAACCGAGGCTAGGGCAATTAGAACGCTACGATGATGCGATCGCTTTCTACGATCATGTTTTGAGATGCGTAGCGCTTATATTCAAAAGTCATAATTGAAATCAAGAGCGCATTCATTTATGGAGATTCTCTTTTTACTTTTTAATTTAAGATTTTAGCTGGTTGATCCAAAGGGCTGTCTATGGAGTCAAAACCAGCTTCGTATTTTCAATACCAACGGCCACTACCACGGTGAGAACCGTCGGCATCACTAAAGTTGCTCATCATACGCTTAAAGACTGTAAAGAATGATGTACCTGTACCCGGCTTACGCAGAGAGTTGATGGTTATGGCACCTAACAGCAAAAACGCTTAATTTTGAATGTGCGATGCCTTATACCGTTTCACTTTAAAGTTAATACATTTAGGCTTGCAGTGGGTGCAGAGGGAGCTGGGGATACAGGGGAAGCAAATAGTATCAAGATTTTCGTGAAATGGTATTAGGCAACGGATGTGCGTCGTATTACCTTGGGCAACCAGAAGTGGTAATGAACCACACCATTGGCAGGGGCGCTCAAAAATGTACCCTACACAGAACGCAGTCGCGGCGAACGCTCTTAAGTGATTTCTGGAAATGTCTAATTATTTTGAAACCCGACGGTTTAAGACGATTTTTTTATCGACCACTTGGGACTTTTAAACCATCGAGGTAACGATAAGAGTTTAGAGGAACGGTCTTGAATAACTTTTGCATACACTGCCTCATACCCATCAACCATCTGGGTAACGGTAAAGTTGTTTTCCACGTGTTCTCGGCAGGTTTGACGATTCAGTTCTAAAGCGAGTGGAATCGCTGCTGCCATTTCTTCATAGCTTTGGCAAACTATACCCGCTTTACCGTGAGCAATCACCTCTGGTACGGAGCCTAAATTCATCCCAATCACTGGTGTGCCAGTCGCCATTGATTCAATCATGACTAAACCAAATGGTTCTAACCAAGTAATGGGGAATAAAGTAATGGCTGCATTACCCAGTAGTTCAGATTTTTCTATGTGGTTCACTTCACCTAGGAATTCAATTTGCTTCCCATCAATATGAGGGGCAATCTCTTTTTCAAAGAACTTAGTATCTACAACATCAACCTTTCCTGCCATCTTCAAGTGCCAACCAGTTTGCTTAGCAATGGCGATCGCATGTTGTGGTCCTTTTTCTTCTGAAAAGCGTCCTAAGAATGCCAAATATGGTGGTTCCGTTGGCTGTGAAACGAAGGGGTAAGTTTCTAGTTGGATGCCGTTGTAAACAGTACTCAGGTAATTGAGTTCTAGTTGACGCTGTGCGTTACTGATACTGACGTATGGTTGCGTTTGATGCTGGCTAAACACTTTGCTATTGTCTCTGGTAAACCTACCATGCAGCGTATGTACTGTAGGTGTTGACACCAGATTAGCAAAGGGTAAAGACCAAACTCCTATGTGGGAGTGAATGATATCGAATTCCGCTGCTCTTTGGTAAACCAGGCTCGTTTCAAGCAGCTCGTACATCATATGCTCTTTAATCTCTGGGTCCAAGCGTAATGCACGAGACGAAACTGCTTCTAAGTGAGCCAGAGTTTGTGAATCTCCTGAGGCGAACAAGGTGACTTCATGACCTCTACGTACTAATTCATCGGTCAAGAGACTCACCACCAGTTCAATTCCTCCATATGTAGGAGGCGGAACTCGTTCCCACAGGGGGGCTACTTGAGCTATTTTCATTTCTTTGTTTCGGTTGTGTCGGTAAATTGGTCCTGTTCAAAGGGTTGAGATACTTTTTCGCAGAGTTTATACCTCCGTTGCTGAAGTTCAAATTAACCTAAGTTGCTACAAACAACACGATTTCAGTTAACTTGACCCTTTAAGCAGCTCCTCCGAATTTACATTGACCACGGCTATAATTAAAGACAAGCTAGAAAAAACACAAAATTTATGGATTAAGCGAGTTGTAACGCACCTCTTGCAATATTTTTGGTACATTAGGGGCACGCGACAATACCGTACATTCTGATTTTTTCTTTGTTGCCATACTTATAGCTACGCTATACAACTTTATGATAATTATGTCACACAAAACATCTATCTTTAGACATAAGTCTAAATTCTATCTTCAAGAAAAATAGACACGTGCTAAGATTCCTGACTTCTTTAAAAAGTCGAAAATCTTATGATACTATGTTGATTGACTAATCAATTAAATAACTTTATGCCTCCACGTGACGAGCAAGGATTTGAAGGTCGGCGACAGCAGATTATTGATGGGGCATTGCAGGTGTTTGCTAGCAAGGGCTTTGATTCGGCGACCAACAAGGATATTGCCGCAGCATCGGGAATTGGTTCACCGGGTCTGATATATCACTACTTTAAAGATAAATACGACTTGCTTCAACAGGTGGTAGAGCAACGCATGCCACTGCTGCAATTGTTAACCCATAGTGAGGAGGAAATGATGCGCAAATCACCTGAGGAGATGCTAACCATTTTTGGGAAAGCGTTCCTCGGAGTCTTAGATCAACCAAAATCCCTCCCTGTCATGAAACTGCTCATTTCCGAGGCGTTCCGACAACCCATATTTGCTCAGATGTTCAACACTATTGGACCCAGTCGTAACATTGCTTTTTTAACTCGCTATATTGAAAAGCAAATGGCAGATGGAGTCATGAAACCAATGAACCCAGGAGCAGCAGCCCGTTGTTTCGTTGGTCCCTTGATTGCATATATTATTACACGTGAAGTATTTATACAACCTAATGCTCAGCAGATTAGCTCTGATATGATGATTACAACTGCCGTCAAGGTTTTTCTGCAAGGTATGGAAATTTGTTAGCTGTTAGCATGTATGGTTTTTATAATTAAGAATTGAACCGCCAAGGACGCCAAGATAAGAGTTTGAGAGAGTTTTTGCGTAAGTCCTATCTAATACTGAAATCTAAGGCTCATTTATTAACATAAGGTGCATTGAAATCTAGATAAAGACTATTTTTTCGTCTACAGTTATATTGATTAATCAGTCAATTAAGAATAAATTTGAGAACTGATCACTAACCACGGAGTTGTTATGACACAAACGCAGATCGAACCGGACCACGAATCGAAGCAGACGGCTATCAGTTTTGTGGAAGATGAAAAACAACCGAGACAAGAGCCTGAACCACTGAAACCGAAAAGACGTATCCCCAAACCTGTGTTGATTCTGGGAGCGATCGCACTTTTAGCAGGTGTGGGATACGGAGTTTACCGTGTATTCTTCTATCATCCTGAACCGGGTTTGTTCTTAAGCGGTCGTATAGAAGGACATGAAACCGATGTGTCAGCGAAAATTGGTGGTCGGATTGCTAACGTAGCCGTTAGAGAAGGAGATGTTGTCAAACCCGGTCAACTTTTAGTCAAAATAGACGATGCCGACCAACTTGCTCAAGTGCAAGGATCTCAAGCCAAAGTGCGCTCAGCACAGGAGAGTATAAAGCGTTACAGCCAGCAGTTACCCATCTTTGACGCTCAATTAGAGCAGGCAAATTTAACCACAGAGCAAGTCAAACAAGAAAGTCAAGGTAAAATCACGGAGGCAGAGAAATCTCTAGCCGCATCGCGTGCCCAGCTCATTCAAGCTCAAGCCAATCTAAAGTTAGCACAAGTCAAACAACGACGGTACCGAGACTTATCGACCCAAGGAGCTGTATCAGTTCAGACAAGAGATGAGTATGATACCAGCGCCCAAACAGCCCAAGCTACTGTTGATGCAGCTCGTCAGCAAGTGCAATCTGCACAGGGGACACTAATCCAAGCACAAGCGACTCTCCGTAATCCACCCATTAAAGCAGCAGCAGCCTTACAGATCGAGAAACAAATTGCTCAAGCCCGTACCGACATTTTAGTTGCACAGCAAGATCTCCACAACGCCCAAGCCACACAAGCGCAGAATCAAGCAAATTTAAACTACCTCACGATTAACAGCCCACTCGCTGGTAACATCATCACTCGTTCTGTAGAACCGGGGGAAGTTGTGGCAGCAGGCGCACCCCTGTTAACCATAGTGAATACTAACGATCTCTACCTACGCGGCTTCATTCCCGAAGGAGATATCGGTAAAGTCAGAGTTGGTGAACCTGGCTTAGTTTATTTAGATGCCTTTCCCAAACAACCCCTTCAGGCAACAGTGACTCGAGTAGATCCCAAAGCCAGCTTTACCCCAGAAAACACCTACTTCAAAAAAGACAGAGTCACCCAAGTCTTTGGCGTCGAACTCACCCTAAAAAACAACCAAGGTTTAGCAAAACCAGGAATGCCTGCAGATGGTCGAATTCTTCTCAGAGAAACCCAACAAAAACACCCTTCCAATTAATGATAACTGACCTCTCTCTCTTTCCTCTGCGTCCTTGGCGTCTAAAGCCCTTCGGGCATGGCTGCGCTAAGGCGGTTTATTAAATCATGACAGTAACACTCCAGACAAATACCCCCGTTATCTCCATCCGAGATTTACAACACTCCTACGGCAAACAAAGCAAACAAGCTGTAGCAGGTATAAACTTAGACATATATCCAGGCGAAATTTTTGGACTGATCGGCCCTGATGGGGCAGGCAAAACCACCACATTTCAGATACTCTCAGGTGTCATGCCACAAAAAAGTGGCACTGTGGAAGTACTCAATTCCCTAGCCAGAGATGTGCGATTGCAAATGGGCTACCTCACCCAACGTTTCAGCCTTTACCAAGACATGAGTATTTTGGAAAATTTGCGTTACGCCGCAGGTTTACATTCTGTGAGTGACACGACTTTTAAAAGCCGCAGTGATCGCTACCTCCAACTACTAGATCTATCACAGTTCAAAGAGCGGTTAGCTGGAAGGCTTTCAGGAGGAATGAAACAGAAACTCGCTTTGTGCTGCGTACTCATTCACCAACCTAAAATCTTGCTGTTAGATGAACCGACAACAGGTGTTGATCCGGTATCACGTCGCGAGTTTTGGGATATTCTAGCACAATTAGCTGCTAGTGAAGGGATGACGACAGTGGTTGCCACACCTTACCTTGATGAAGCAGAACGCTGTTCGCGAATTGCTTTAATGTATGAAGGGAAAATACAGCAGTGCGATACACCGACTCATGTGAAAGCGAGTTTAGGTGTGCAACGGTTAGAAGTTTACCTGCCTGTTGCCCACCTAGATCGGGCAGCAGACATTTTAATGAAGAATGTTGATTTGCAGGATACTGTTTCTGATGTACAACGCTTTGGCGATCGCTTGGATGTGTTGACAAACCAGCCGAAGGAAACCACCCAGAGAATTCAGAGTATCTTAAAACAGCAACAGTTAGAAATCGAGCATTTTACCACCGATACCCCAACTTTAGAAAACACCTTTGTGGCGCGGTTGCGAGAACTCAAAGGTGATAATTCTGCTGGTAACTACCCGCGAATTTTCCGCTTAGAGAAATCTTCAGGAACAGCAATTGGGGCAGAACAACTCAACAAAGTTTTTGGTAATTTCCGTGCTGTAAAAGATATCAATTTAAACATTCGATATGGTGAGGTTTTTGGTCTTTTAGGAGCAAACGGTGCCGGAAAGACCACTACAATCAAGATACTGTGTGGGTTGATACCAGCGAGTTCGGGAAAAGTCAGCCTAGTCGGAGAAACGGGTAAATTGCGTAGTGCTGAAGTTCGTCAGAAACTCGGCTACATGTCGCAAAAATTTACCCTCTATGATGACTTAACCATCGGAGAAAACCTAGAGTTTTACTGCGGTGTTTATGGCATACCTCGTCGTCATCGTCAAGCCAAGAAAAATTGGGTTCTTCAAATGAGTGATTTAGTCGGTCAAGCAGATAGACTGACGTCAGACTTACCAGGCGGTTGGAAGCAACGAGTCGCTTTTGGCGCAGCCGTGATGCACGAACCAAAAGTTGTGTTTCTCGACGAACCAACCTCTGGCATTGATCCCTTAGCAAGACGAGAATTTTGGCGTTGGATTAACCAGTTTGCTAGCGTTGGTATGGCAGTGCTTGTGACAACTCATTATTTAGAAGAAGCCGAACAATGTCACCGTCTGGGATTCATGGTGGCAGGAGAACTTGTAGCGCAAGGCACCCCACGCCAAGTCAAACTTGAACAACCGGGACAATTGGTGGAATGGGAGTGCGATTACCTGCAACAAGCGTCAGATCTCCTAAAACAAAAGCTTGATCGTAGAAGCGTCTCCATCTTCGGTTCTCGCCTACATACCATCTTAGATCATCCACAGACTCAAATTACTCAAGTAGAAAATTGGCTTACTGAAGTTGGAATTCAAGTACAAAGCCATCGAGAAATAGAATTTTCCCTTGAAGACGTATTTATCAACGTCGTCGAACAAGCACGCCAACGAGGTTTAGATGTCCCCAAATGATTAACCCAAAATGAAACGCATCTTCGCTCAAACGATTAAAGAACTGACGCAATTAGGAAGAGATAAACTGTCATTACTCATGGCACTAGGGTTGCCATTGATACTGCTGTTGTTGTTTGGTTTTGGGGTGTCGTTAAAAGTGAATCAAATTAACTTCGCCATTCAAGATCTAGACGGAACATCTGTCAGCCGGGAGTATGTTGCAACCTTTGAACGCACCACCAAATTTAATATAGTTGCCTATGGACCAAATGTTAATGTCCCTCAACTGCTAGATCGATCTAAAGTTGCCGCCGGTTTAATTATCCCCCCCAAATTTGCGCGGGACTTTTTAAGAGCAAAGCGGGGTGCAGAAGCACAAATTTTGGTAGATGGGACTGATTCCAACACTGCCAATATCGTCCGAGGTTATGCAAAAGGAATTACCAATACCTTTGTGGAAAATTCCCAAGGTCGTAACGTTCCTGTAGTCAGTCTCCAGTCACAGCTGTGGTATAATCCTGGCTTAGAAACCTTAAAGTACATCGGTCCTGGGGCTTTAGCAATTACTGTCACCCTATTTCCCGCACTGCTTGCAGCTTTAGCGACAGCAAAAGAGTATGAACAGGGGACTATTCTGCAAGTTTACGCATCTAGCCTGACAGGCATGGAGTATCTGTTAGGTAAAGCAGCAGCATTTTGGCTGGTGGGCATGGCAGAGGTGCTGTTAGTGAATATAGAAGCTTGGTTAGTCTTTGGTTTGTGGTTTGCTGGCGATCCCACACCCATGATTGTAGGTTCATCTCTTTACATCGCTTGTGGTGTTTTTTGGGGTATATTTCTTGGTAGAAATACGCAAATTCAAAGTGCGGCAATTCAAGCAGTTTCCTTCACCGCCTTTCTGTTATCACTACAACTCTCCGGCTATATTTATCCAGTCTCTAATATTCCGATTGCGGTCCGTTGGATTTCTTACTTAATTCCAGCCCAACATTATATTTTAATCACTCGCGATGCCTATGCTCGTGGCGTCGGGTGGTTGGGAGTTTGGCTTCCAGTATTAGCTTTGGCAATCCTAGCAAGCTTATTTTTCTTTTTGGCTTGGCGTAGGTTGCGAAGTATGCAAGTGGGGTAAAGGAGAAGAAATATGAGAAGAAAAGGGTTTGCAAACATTATAGATGTGATTTTTGGGAGTCGATTCTGGGCATTATTCCGAAAAGAGTTCGCTCAGATATTGCATAACCGTCAGTTACTTATTCAATTGGTGGTACCCTTTACCGTCTTTTTGATGTTGTTTGGTTTTGCTCTGAATCCTAAGTTTCAAGATCTTAAGCTTGGTATCACTGACTACAGTCACAGCCGTGCTTCCCGTGAATTTATGGAACTATTTAAGCAAACCGATGCGTTTGTCATTAGTCGTTACTATAGCGATCGCCAAGATATGCTTGCTGATTTAGCAAGAGGTTCACTGACTGTTGGCATCACGATTCCGCCAGAATTTGATGATGATATTGCTCGCAGACGCTCAGTAGAAGTACAGGCACTGTATGATGCCGTTGATGCCAACACGGCAACTATTGCTTCTAACTACATTAGTCAATTGGTTTCCGACTATAACACACGTCAGTCAAACAACGCACCGCAACTATCTAAATCCTTGCGTCAAAGAGTCATCGGTTCTGGCTATGCTACCAACAACTCCCTCACTCAACAATCAACAATCAACAACCAGCAACCAGCAACCAACAATCAACAATCAACAACCAACAAACAAGTCCAAATTCAGACAACGGTTTTCTACAATCCGGGGCTAGAACCGACTTGGTTCATTGTGTCAGGAGTATTTGGAATTTTACTTACGGTGATTGGTTCCCAAGCTGCCGCATCATTGGTAGTGCGAGAAAAAGAAGCGGGGACTATCGAGCAGTTAGTCATGACTCCAGCCTCAGATATAGAGGTGATCCTGGCTAAGGTTTGTCCACTACTGATTACGCTTACCGTTGACGTTTTTATTGCTCTTAGTGTAGCAAGGCTGATCTTTGATCTACCATTCCGGGGTAATTTATTATTGCTGATCATAATTGCCATGCTTTACTTCTTGGTGGGAATTAGCATCGGCATTCTGATTGCTTCTTACTCAAAAAGTGAGCAACAAACACAATTGACAGCTTTCTTTATCAATCCGCCTTTAGTTCTTTTATCTGGAGCCACCACTCCAATCTCCTCTATGCCTACCTTTATGCAATGCTTGACTTATCTCGACCCTTTGCGTTATTTTATCGAGATCTGTCGCGGGATTTTGCTGAAGGGAGTTGGTATGGAGACTATATGGCCTCAGGTACTGATTCTACTTGTTTTCGCTACAGTACTGATGACCCTTAGTGTCCGTCAGTTCCGCCGTCAGTTAAACTGAAATCTATTCCATCAACACTGTAATCCACCCACGGTCAGTAGTTAAACCCATTCTATCGGCTGTATTTTCCGGTAAAAGCCAATGAACGGCGACAGGAAGGCACTATTTTTACTTCCTGTCGCTTATTGTTGTACTACACTCTAACTGTGTGGCGATCGCTAAATACTTTTCAACTTTTTATCTTCTGGGAGAAGGAAACTCAGAAGTTGCTCCCTGATATATGGTGCTAACATCGCACTTGTCGCGTCTGTAATATGATCATGATCATAATAGAGAGCAGAATCCCCTTCATAAAGAGAGCAAAGCTGATTAACGCACAAGTGAGATCTGACATTTAAATAGCGAAAATTACTCATTTTTGTTTGTAGCAGTAATCCAATTTTGTCCAACCTATCCTGCTCTGACATTACATCATGAATAGTTTTGAAACAATGTGTTGGTTGCTGATGTCTCCAAGGTTCCTTCATACAATATGCAGGATCTACAAGAAGTCCGGGGACATCCGCAAGTAACACAAATTTCGCTCCGCGATGCTGTGAATAGGTAGCCAATTCAAGAATATTCTCTTGGTATCCTATATCAGATTGATGCTCTTTACGTTGACCTATGAACACAACATCATTGACTTTTACCTCGTTTTTAACAAAGTCTTTGACACGCATAACATATTCTCTACAGTTAGAAAGAGATTCTACCTCAGTACTTATTTGATTTTCAGGTATGTAGGCACAACCTGAACCCATTGTTATATATGTGACATTGTATTCAGGAAATGCCTTCTTAACACCATTAAGATAGTTACGAGCATGAGAGTCTCCAAATAGATAGATATTTCGTTTTTTCTCGGGTTTAATTTTATCGATTATGCAGTCATTGAAAATATTCTCACTATACTTATTCTGTACATGACAATATTCAATGTAGTTTCCATTGGCATCTTTCGCCCATGTATTTCGCAAAAAATCTGCGGGATACCCAACATAAAGCATCCCTTTCAATGGATTCCCTAGCAAAAAGAGGAGGACTGATGCGACAAGTGATGCTCCGATGCCATAACTGATGGTTGCGAATTGAGATCCCGACCAAGTTATATAGCGAAGATTTTTCTCGATATACCGATAAGAAAGCCATGCAATTAAGAAAATAAGTCCTATTTGAATTGGGAGTGTCCACCAGGAAATCCCTGTAGTCCACCTACTGATAGCTAGAATACTCCAATGCCACAAATAAAGAGAATATGAAATCACTCCGATAAAGACGACCGGACGGCAAGTGAATACTCTGAACATTATTGAGTTAGAATTGAGCGCAGTAATTAGAAAAGATGTTAGTAATACTACTCCAATCGTGGATTCACATATAGCAACTTGGGGAATAAAAAGGACGATAATCATTAACGTAGTGATTAACAATGGACTTACAAATTTAGAGATATATGCAAGTCGTTTTTTCGATGGGAAGAGAAGAAAAGTTATACATCCAGTACCCAGTTCCCAAAATCGAGAAGGTATGAGAAAATATGCGGCAGATGGATTGATTCTGCTCAACCAAACATAGATACATAATGACAGGGTTGAAAGTAGTATCATGAAAAATAGAAGATTTCTCTTGCCATTGGAAATCTTTCTGGCAAAACCACTAAACCAAAAAAGAAGTGGAAAAATTAAATAAAACTGCTCTTCAACTCCAAGAGACCAAGTTTGGGTGAACAGATTCAACTCGGTAGAAGCAACGAAGTAATCAGTCCCTCTTCTAAAGAGATGAATGTTTGAAAGACCAAATAAAGCAGCGATCCCTGTATGCCATATTTCAATAAAATCCATTGACACTGGTATAAATAGAAATCCAATTACGCAAGTGATCGTAATACAAACAATCAGCGCAGGCATTATGCGCTTGATCCTTCTTGCGTAAAAACCAAGGAGAAAGTTTCCAACAGACTTATGCTCTTTACTAGCGAGTGATGATGTTATGACATAGCCTGAGATCACAAAGAAAATATCTACACCGAGAAAGCCACTAGGCAGTAGGTTCTTGTTGAAATGGTTGATAATGACGGCAATGACAGCAAGTGCCCGTAATCCGTCAATTTCTGGTCTGTACTTCTCAGAGTGTGAAGTGATATTGGAAAACTCGCTCATACTATCCAGTATTATATACAGTGCTTGTATAAATATTTTCTAACTTTTTTTCCTATTTACTGATACCCAAGAAATACGGTTATTGTATTAATACTCAATCGCAAACTTTCAGAAACCTGCGTAAAAACAAGGTACCGATGCCACTACATTTTTCAAGCGCCAAAAACGGACAAAATACTATAACTTAACTAATCCTTATCACTCTATTAACTCAAGGTATTGTGATGAAAATTTAACATATGAGTACAAATTCAACTACATACTCATGAAAAAAACGAAGTTTTTAACTTTCCTACTACCTTTTGCTGCGGCATGTTTGACTGCTGTCTTAGTTGCATTTTTCTCTACTCCTGCACCTGCTCAGACCTCCGTGCATCTAACGATGGGTAATCCCAGTAATGCAAGCACTTCCAGTCTGAGTAACTACTTGTTAGTGAAGTCGCAATACGCAACTTCACACCATTGTAGTAGAGGTATTCCGAACTGGGTCAGTTGGCAATTGAATTCGTCTTGGCTTGGCAGCGCACCCCGTCAAGACAATTTCCGTGCTGATACCACATCACCTGCAGGCTGTTATCAAGTAAGTAGTTCCGATTACACTGGTAGTGGATTTGACAGAGGACACATGACACCCTCAGGAGATAGAACAAACACTGTTGAGAACAATTCTGCAACATTTTTGATGACGAATATACTCCCTCAAGCACCTGATAACAATCAGGGACCTTGGGCAGACTTGGAAGATTATGCCAAAGAACTCGTAGGACAGGGGAGAGAGCTATACATTATATCCGGCAATTACGGCTCTGGCGGTACTGGCTCCAATGGTGGAGCCACCACAATTTCAAGTGGTAGAGTTACAGTACCAGACAGGGTTTGGAAGTCTATTATAGTTTTGGATAGACCAGGTCTCGGAGTGAGTGGTGTTACTACTAGTACACGGGTAATTACTGTTGACATGCCCAATGACCAAGGGATTCGCAACAATGCCTGGCAATCATATAGAGTTAGTGTAGACACGGTTGAAGCGAGAACAGGTTATAATTTGTACTCCAATGTTCCTGACTCAATTCAAAACGTAATTGAGGCTAGAGTTGATAATCAGTAACACTTAATAGCGTTCCAAATATTTATCCATCTTAATATTAAGATGGATAAATATTCTGATTTAAGATGATAGCTCTGACGGAGTGTGACTTGGATTCCGCATAGCGGTACTAGGTTTCTACTACTTTAGTTGCAACTCCTGCTAAACTACCTTCCTCGGTTTTACCAACGATGTATACATCAATAGCTCTTTTGCCAATACGATAAACTTGGACATTTTTAAGATTATTTTCAATTGTCTCTAATAAGTTTTTATACTTGCTTACATTTTCTTTTTGTTTGTCATCATGCCATTCTTGCTCATAAGCAAGATTTTTAAATAAATCCGGTAACTCAACTGTTTCTATAGGTGAGTTTTGGGGATGACCTGTTAACTCTAACATTTTGTCTTGAGTTAAAGTTCCCTTAACATCTGACCACAAAAAAGGTTCAAAAGGATGTTCTGTTTCACTCGGCATATATAAGCCATTAGCAGCGTCTTTAAGTTTTGCGGTAATCTCTACATGACTCATTTGCTCACTCCAATATATCTTTGCTACCTATCTTCTCACGCTTAACCTTCAGTTAAGGGAGATCCATAAAAATAAATCGCGACTCCGTCAAACTAGAACAAGAGTCGTAGTCACGAAGCTCTATTCTCCGGAGAGTACTCTACGAACGAGACGCAAGCGTGAAGTCTGCCGGGGGATCTTCCCAACAGAGATCGCATTACAAGGGTTGTTTGTAAAAACCCCTCACTTGTTACAAAGGGAAAGCTCGTTTTTATAGCTTCATGCGTCCCCCAAAACCTTTTGGAGCATGAAATTGGCCAGGGGATAATAGCTCGATATATTTGTAATTTACAGCAAGTTACCTTCAAAAAACTTGATTTTTTCTACTGAAACACAGCTTTTTTGACTATACTGTAGTGAAATGTCAAATTCATAAAGATAAGGTTTTTCAGACGATCTTGCCGGAAATTACAGGGATCTCGGTTCAATGCCTTTATGTTCCGATATTCAGGGGAAAGGGCATTCTATGTTTAGATATCAAGCAGCCGCTAAACTGATGATTCAACAAAAATCCCCTACATTCCCTCACGCCCTAAAACAAATCGGAGCCACCGTTGTTTTGGCGATCAGCTACTATGAAATGGCTGAAATTTCACGTCATCTTGCCTCCACACCTGATGCTGTGACTCCAGTTTGGCCCCCGGATGGAATTGCGGCTGGGGCTGTGCTGTTGTTTGGTAACTGGATGGGGTACGGTGTTTTGCTGGGTTCATTTCTCGCCAACTTCTGGGCGTTCCGAAATCCAACAAGTTTCATATCCTTAGCGATTTCAACGTTGCCAGTTGTGGGAATTGCGATCAGCACAACCTTGGGGACTATATTGGGTGCCTTCCTGCTGCGGAAAACTACCAACCATCGCTATCCCTTAGAACGTGTCACCGACGTGTTCAAATTTTTGATCTTAACAGGCATGGTGGGGCCGAGCATCAATGCAACTGTTGGAGTGGTTTGCTTGGTGTTGAGTGGTCAAGTTCCCTGGATAGCGTGTGGGAAAGTTTGGTTAACCTGGTGGATTTCTAATGTTTCGGGAATTTTTATCGTCACCCCGATTCTACTTAGTTGGGGGCAATTCATTCAAAAAAAACGACATCCAATCTGGCAATGGTTATCCCTCAGTTCAACGTCAAAGGATTGTGAAAATCTCTCTCATATTCGATACTCCATAGTAAACTTAAGCCGTTTAAGATTCTGGTTAGTCGTAGTAGAACCAGTGATCCTCGTAGGGTTGGTCATTGTCATCGGCAAAGTTGCTTTTGGTAAGGGATATCACCTGGAGTATATGTTGATTCCAATGTTGATTTGGTCTGCCTTTCGATTGGGGCAATCGGGTGCAACGCTGTTAACTTTTATTGTGGCGGCGATCGCTGTGATCGCAACCGTCAATGGCAAAGGTGGTTTTGCGAGTGAGGATCTCAACCAATCTTTGATCCAACTGCAATCGTTTATTGGCGTGATTACACTCACCATTCTTGTGCTGACAGCGACGATTGCAGAACGAACACAAGCTCAAACCAAGCTGCGTTTAGCTTTTACCGAATTAGCCAGAACCAATGAAACTTTAGAAGTTCGAGTTCAGCAGAGAACTGAAGAATTGAATGAAAAAAATACGACTCTGAAGCAAACCCTACAAACGCTTAAACAAACTCAATTACAGATGCTTCACAGTGAAAAAATGTCTGCATTGGGACAGATGGTGGCAGGAGTTGCCCATGAAATCAATAACCCGATTAATTTCATTGATGGCAACTTAACTTTCTTTCTGAGTATATCCAAGATCTGCTGAGCGCATTGCAAGCTTACCAACAGCATTATCCAAATCCACCTCAAGCCCTGCACGCAGAATTGGATAAACTTGAATTGGACTTTTTACAGGAAGATCTGACCAAGATTCTTGAGTCCATGACAATCGGTACCGAGCGCATCTGTACTATTGTGTTATCGCTGCGAAACTTCTCGCGCTTGGATGAAGCAGAATTGAAAGCGGTAGACATTCATCAAGGGATTGATAGTACCTTGGTGATTTTGCAACATCGATTGCAAGCGACAGCTGCGCGCCCTGAGATCCAGGTTATTAAAGAGTATAATCAGTTACCACTGATTGAATGTGATGCTGGCTCCCTTAATCAAGTATTTATGAATCTTTTAAGCAATGCTATTGATGCATTACTTGAATCTAATCAGGGGCGTTCGTTCCAAGACATTTTCGCCAACCCCAATACCATCTGGATTCAGACTCGTAGAATCGATACAAACCAAGTGATGATTATGATTTCTGACAATGGAACAGGTATTCCAGAAGAAATTTGCTCTAAACTATTTGATCCTTTCTTCACCACCAAGCCCGTTGGCAAAGGCACTGGCTTGGGTTTGTTTATGAGCTATCAAATTGTGACAGAGAAGCATGGCGGTAATCTTTGGTGTGACTCCAAACTGGGGCAAGGTACAAAATTTGTGATTGAGATTCCTATAAAATCCTCTATACTGTCTGCATAAAGAGTCAAATGACTTCGCATCCTTGGGGCGCGTGACCATTTTTTATATTATGATCTACAGTTTATGGGCATAAATCATGTGGGAGACGATAGGCGTTTCACTTCCCTGATGAAAGGAAAACACCTGCGCTCTAATAGCTCGATCTTCGACAGTGACTCTTTCGTGCTGACGTAAATGTTCTAACCACGATTCGACAACAAAGGTTTCGAGATAGCGAGTTGGGTAAGCAGTGTCATGATAAATTCCCCACCGAATTGCACCATCTCGGAGTCGCACGGAGCGGAGGTGATGAATTTTCTCTACGAAGGCTTCTGCTTCTACAGGATCAATGTTATATTCAACTGTCACCAAAACTGGACCTTCTTCTGGTTGAAATTCAATTACCACTTGAGGTTCGGTTCGATTGAGAGCAGGAGTCAGATCGGATTTTGCTCCCCGCATTAAGCGGTAGCGTAGAGTGACTGGTATTCCTATCAAAAGTGCAATCCCGGCACACACAAAAGTAGTTGATGCTCCCACTGACTGTGCGAGGATGCCCCACAAAGCACTGCCAACTGCCAAACTGCCTTGAAAAACCATCTGATATATGCCAAGGGCACGTGCTTGTACCCAAGCCGGAACCGAAAGTTGCACGGCAATATTGAAACTGGATGTCATGCTAATCCAAGCGATGCCGCTCAAAATCAGTGCGATCGCCACCGGAGCGATCGCGTGGATATATGCCAGGATTAAAAGAGTAACAGCAAACACGAGCGTGGCAATAACAACTAAGTTATCTGAAGAGAAGCGTTGTCGCAGTTTTGGGAGTAAAGCCGCACCCAAGACTGCACCAAATCCCAAGCAACCGTTTAAGATGCCGTACCCCAACGCACCTTGATTCAAATCTCGTTGCGCCACCAAAGGTAGAAGTGCCCACAAGACGCTGACACAAATAGTTGAAACGAAAGCTCGAATTAAAATCGCTTGCATTGCCGGAGCATAACGGATATAGCGAAGCCCGGAGCGCACTGCACCCAACATCCGTTCGGCAGGCAACGCACTAGTATAAAGTGGTTGGCGATGCCAGCGTTTGAGCATAGCGATGACGGCAATGAAGGAAATTGCGTTGATTGAAAACACAACACCTGCTCCAGTGGCAGCGACAACCAAACCTCCTAAAGCAGGACCAATTGCTCGTGCGAGATTAAATCCAGCACTGTTCAAGGCAATGGCGGTAGGTAGCTCAGAACGGGGCACTAATTCAGGAACGATTGCTTGCCATGCAGGAGCACCCATTGCATTTCCCAGGCTTAACAAAAAGGTGAGTGTCAGCAACTGTAAAGGGCTAATCGCTCCTGCCAAAGTTAATCCACTTAATATTAAAGCCAATACCAACATCCAAGATTGCCAGAATATCAGTAACCGTCGGCGATCAAAGATATCCGCCGTTGCTCCTGCAAGAATTCCTAGGAAAAGCATCGGCAGAGTTGCTGCCGTTTGCATCAGGGCAATTAAAAACGGAGACGTGGTTAGCGAAGTCATCAGCCAAACTCCCGCAGTATCTTGCATCCAACTCCCAACATTGGAGAGAATTGAAGCAATCCAGCGATCGCGGAAGAGCGAGCGTCGTAGGGGTGCCCATGTTGATAAGTTGGAAGTATCAGTCATCTTTTATCGGGAGTTGTCGCCTGGTGATTCTTGTGATTATATTAAACTTGCTGGTTGTGTTGCAATTTCACACTCTTGAGTGGAAGAAGATAAATAGCTGTGTTTCATCTCTATATCTGCGTGCTGTCGTTGAGGATTTTCACAAAGAAAGGCAGAGAAGTTGTGGGCAGAGCATTCAACAAAATTTGTAGAAGCGATCGCCTATGTGGACCAAAAGGCAAAAGAAGGAGTATTTTTTACAATGAGCAACTTAAATGATATTGGAAACTTGATGCATTTGCATATGAATGAAGTTAAACTTGGTAAGGGAATAGACGCTCCTGAGTTTTTAATTAAAGCTACAGCAAAAATACTTAACAAGTCAGGTAGCCGTAACTGGATTCCTGTTATTGTTCAAGAAATTGGTGAGGATCGGTATAAAGTTGTTGGTAACTCATTTATCTACGCTGTTGCAGAAGAAGCTGGTTTAGAAAAAATCTGGTGTATTATTGCTGACTCTAGTGATGAAACTACTGAATTGACCAAAGTTTTCTCAGGTGAGAGCCCACCTAAAATTAATCTCTCTACGGCTACAAGTGATGAAATTAAGGCTGCACTTCAGTATTTAATTGAAAAGCCAGATAGTGTTCTTAAAAGTGTCAAAATTTTAGTAGCTACAAACCGTATTGATGAAGCTTCTCGTCAAAATTGGACAACGTTAGAGCCAATTACAAAACTAAAGTGTGGCATTACCAAAGGTGATAAACTAAATGCTTTGAAAGAGGTTTTCTACTTAACTCCTCAACCACAGCCTGAAGTTATCAACGACTCCACTACCTTGACTACACTCACTAATGCAGAACTGAAAGCTCTGGCTAAAACGCGTGGATTATCAGGCTATAGTAAGAAGAAAAAGAACGAATTAATTGAGTTATTGAGTCAGTGATTTGTTCGTTGCCTTTCGTGTTTTGAGTGCTAAACATAGCTGAAATCCCCAAATTACGTATAGTGCACATGTACGATGCGTAAGTCATACCAGTTTTCAAGTTGTGAACCGTATTGTTCGAGAAATCAGATCCCCGACTTCGTAAAAGTTGTCGGGGATCTAGATCTTGCTTCTCCCCAATTAAAATAAGATTTATGCTCCATTCTTAGTGTTGATTCTGACTGATGTCACTGGCAATTTCGGCATTTAACAAAAAATCAGGCTTGTTCACATGCTTTAATTAAATGGTATTTGCCTCCATCATCAACTTTGGAGGGCTTTACAAGGTAATTTATCAAATCGCACGGAATTCAAGAGAATTCAATGAGTAATGCACTTGCCATCGCTGCCGTCACTCCGGTACTGAAACACTTAATCGAAAATGGTTTAGTCACTGATGCGATCGCAACTAATGTTGGCGATGTGGTTGTGACTGCCGCCAGGTAGTTAAGAACACTTCTTGTATTACGATTCAAACTCCTGCAATTATCTTATAGAACAAATGTACTATTTGGGAGAGATGCGATCAGGTGGCGACTGCACAAGAATATTGTCAGCGAGGGTTGAGATCGTAGATATTGCTTAATCCCTACGCTACAATGAAGACCATCATGTAGCCAATCAGTCTGCTGACTTAAATGCGCTCTAGATTGTCTGGGAAATGGGTCACAATGATTGTATTAGTGTACCTGAACACAATTCTGAACAGCTGACAAAAAAGATAATACAAGCAGTAACTTTATTGTATAATTCTGGTGCTTGTAAGATTCTAGTACCTATAAGCTGAATCGACGCAGGTTAAATTAACTGATGGGAAGCTTGGGGAGCGCTCATATCTGATCGCCCGCTCTTTCTGAAGTCAACATTTTTGTCAATGTAAAAGTATCATAATATACAGGGAAGAGGTAAAGTATGTCTATAGTCAGAGAGTACGCAGGTCATGTCTTAATTGGAACACCACTCGAAAGTCCAGCACGCGGATTGCGGGGGATGTTACAGTTACCACAGCTATGGAAGACTCCAGAACTGAAAGAAGTTTTTGTAGAACCAACCCGAATCGATCAAGTCATGGATCGAGTTATACGAGATCCCATGAATTGTATAGACGTCGGCTGTCATCTTGGCGCAATGATCAATAGAATTAAACGACTCTCGCCACACGGAAAGCATATAGCTATAGAGCCACTTCCCCATAAGGCAAATTGGCTGAAACAAAAATATCCAGATACAGAAGTTCACCAGATGGCATTAGGCGACACGACAGGTGAAGTAGAGTTTTACTATCAGCCAACCCGTTCTGCTTACAGTGGACTTCGTTTGAATGGATCGGGTGATGAAAAATTTGAACTCATTCGTGTCAAATGTATGCCGCTTGATGATCTTGTGCCAAGCGATCGCCAAATTGGCTATATCAAAATTACTGTTGAGGGTGCAGAACTATCTGTACTTCGAGGGAGTCAGAAAATGTTGGAGCGTTCTCATCCTACTATACTGCTGGACTGTATCAGTAAAGAGTTAGAAGTGTTTGGCGTTGTTCCTAAAGACATCTATGACTTTTTAGTACACGAGCATAATTACTCGATATTTTTGCTGAAGGATTTCCTTAATAACGGAAATCCTTTGTCATACGAGTCTTTTTTCCAGGCAATGCAATATCCGTTTCAAGCTTTTAGATTCGTTGCAGTTTACAAGTCAATGTGATCGAGCGTGAAAGCCCACGAAAAGCAGGGAACTTTATAACTGCTGCGATGGGGGGAGGTCAGACCAAGTAAAGGGTGCAAGTCTAATCTAAGATACTCCCCTATGAATTTAGAAACTCCCACCACATCCGATACTTCGGATTAATGGTGGGTAGTTCACTACTGGTGATAAGTCGGAAAATCAGTGTAGCCTTCTTTGTCAAAAGAATACCAAATGTCCATTTCGGGTGGTGGATTTAGAGCCCAGCCATTGGCAAAACGCTCGACCAAATCTGGATTGCTGATCAAAGGTCGCCCAAAGGCAATCAAGTCAGCACTACCATCCTTGATTGCAGATAAAGCAGTTTCTTGTGTATAACCACAATTACCTATGAGTGGACCTGTAAATACCTCACGAAAGTTAGCCAACGTCATAGGTTCTCCCAACTCGTGGAAGCCGAAAGCTAAACCATCTAGCAAGTGTAGGTAAGCTAGACCGAAAGCATCTAGCTGCTTTGCAACGTAAGAAAAGGTTTCACGGAAATCTGGCGAACCCATATCATTATAATTACCATTTGGTGACAACCGCACTCCTACTCGGTTAGCCGGCAATACAGTTGTGATCGCCTCAACAATTTCTTTAAGAAAACGATAGCGATTTTCTAGGCTCCCACCATACTGATCTGTTCGATGGTTGGTTTTAGATTGTAGAAACTCATCGATCAAATAACCATTGGCTCCATGAATTTCCACCCCATCAAAACCAGCCTCTTTTGCTCGAAGAGCCGCCTGACGATAATCCTCAACGACCAAAGGCACCTCGTTCGTCTCTAAAGCTCGGGGCGTTTCGTTGAGTTGTTTGCTGGTGTCTGTGTGGATGTACTCTTCATTCAGCTTAATAGCACTAGGAGCAACTGACAACTGACTATTTTCGTGATAACTACTGTGAGAAGCTCTTCCACAATGCCAAAGCTGAAGAAAAATCGGCGTTCCTTGAGCATGAACTGTATCCACAACCTGTTTCCACGCTTGAACTTGTTCGAGAGTGTAAATACCAGGGGTATGTTGCCAACCAAGAGCCTGTGTGGACATTGCGGTACCCTCGGTGATAATCAAACCAACCGTTGCCCGTTGAGCATAATACTCTGCCATCAGGGCGTTGGGTATGCGTTCTGAGCCTGCCCGAGATCGAGTCATGGGAGCCATCACGACTCGGTTTTTGAGCTTCAAGCCTCGCAAATCAAAAGGGCTAAGCAGATCTGTGGATACCGTTTGAGTCGTCATTCGTTTATCGTCTGTTTAAAAGAAACTACAAACTTCACTTCTAAGCTATTTGAGGAGCGAGGCAATTTTTCCCCGTTGATCCAAATAGCAACGTTAGAATTCTAGCCTCTCAGCCACGCGAGTAGCACTAGGTAGAACTTAAAGCAGTGCCGTCCTCAATTCCGGCATCTACTTTTAAATAAAGTTGGCTAAACCCAACCTTTTATCTCAGTATCTGTCAGTGTTCTTTCTAACTTAATACATTCACTTTGAGCTGCACTGAGTATGTGTCTCATCATCACTGGAGATTCTGCCTCTGCGGCTCCAAAGGCGACATTTAAGGCGATATTGCGGATATTTCCACTGGCTAGATTGAGTTGAGCCAGCTTCTGAAAGTCTAAATCTTGAGTTGGTGTTTGTTTGGGGAAAATGCGTCGCCAGATTTCTGCTCGCGATTTAGAATCGGGGAACTCAGATCTTGCACCTACCGAATAAACCCGTAAAAAACAAATAAAGAGAACAA
>JAQYWP010001189.1 GCA_029379285.1 Rhizonema sp. PD38 | reverse complement strand
TAAAAATAAAGTGTTGCGTGTATAACCAATTCGTATAAAAATTGAGTTAGAGTAAATATCTCGTTAATACGTACGTAACCTTTACGGTGGAGGACTGAGAATGAATAAGAAATCATTGTTTTCAGGAATTGCTATTGCAACAGCAGTTCTAGGTTTGGGTATGACCAATCCTGTTGAGGCTACTTCTTCTATTGCAAAAACAGCCGAGATCTTACCTGAAGTATCTGGACATTCTCAACTATTACAAACACCCTCGTCTGAGCTAATTGCATATCGACGTTGTTACATCAGGCGAATCTACCATAGAGGGTACTATAGTCGCAGATTTGGTATTGTGGGCAGAAGACAGTATCACCCAGGTTACTACACCTCAAGACGAGTGTGTAATTAGAGATCCTTCACAAAGAAGCGAGCTATGAGTTAAACCGAACGAGTAGTTCTCTAATTAAAGATTCGCTCATTCAAAATTAAGAACCCCGTAAATAATCGGGCTTAAAACTTGGACGTAGTATCTTTTGCACTACTACTCTTGAGTGCGAACTTGTCTGCCTGGTGTCGGCTTCCCCGGCAGACAAGTGCGTTTACGCTCCTCCTGATGCGATCTTTTTTAAACCATATTGAAAAAAAGAAAAACCCGTCACAACAATTGTTATGTAGTGACAGGTGATCATCCTTGTGCAAGGTTTCCCTGAAAGTTAAAGCCATTCTGAAGGATGACGGTAAAAGAGGAAATTAATTAGTAAATGAAACCCCTATTTGGCTGCAAAGACATTGCGTAATTTTGTAGGGGTTTTCCGATTAGTTTTCAACTTTACTTTAGTCTATTGTCCAAATCTGTGGAAAATCTGAGTTTGGGTAACAAGTGTTCCTGGCTTGATCGAATCCTGTTCACTTACAGGAATTTTATGATTGTTTTAACAAGCTATATTCTCTAGAAATTCTCAAAGATGAATTTAGCTGCTTTCATCGGACAAAAGCGTTATTTTTCAAAGTTTTAGCTGCTGCTATTGTGCTGTGCTTTCCTTTTCCTATGCAGTACACTATGTGACTGACCGTAGATTAAATAAATCACTAGTCCCACTACTAACCAGACAAACAGACGCAGCCAAGTTTCTCTAGGTAAACCTACAATTAAGTACAAGCAAACGAGAATGCCCGTAAGCGGTACAAACGGCACGAGAGGACATCGAAAGGGTCTGTGTAAGCCTGGCTGAGTGTAGCGTAGGTAGAGTACACCAGCACAAACTACAATGAACGCAAACAATGTTCCAATACTTACCAGCTCACTTAAGGTGGAAATTGGTACGCATCCGGCGAGTACACTGACAAATACACTGAGCATTAATGTAGAAAGATGGGGAGTTCGGAACCGAGGATGAATTTTACTAAATAGAGGTGGTAGTAAACCATCGTGGGAGATACTGTAGAGGATACGTGTTTGTCCGTAAGTCAACACCAGCATAACTGAACTCAGTCCTAAAATCGCTCCAATTTTTACCGCAAGCGCCAGCCATTTCAAACCAATCACGTTCACCCCGACAGCGATTGGATCTGCCACGTTCAACGACTTGTAAGGTACGATTCCAGTCAACACCAATGCAACTGCTATATATAGTAGGGTAGAGATGAAGAGCGAACCAATAATGCCGATGGGCATATCTCTTTGGGGCTGCTTCGCTTCTTGTGCTGCTGTAGAAACTGCATCAAACCCGATGTAGGCAAAGAAGATAACTCCAGCACCTCTGAGAATGCCACTGAAACCATACTCACCAAATTTTCCGGTGTTGGCTGGAATAAAGGGTGTCCAGTTTGCAGAATTGATATGCCAAACCCCAAATGCCAGAAAGGCGAGAATCACGACTAATTTGACAATAACAATAATGCCGTTGAATTTAGCAGATTCGCGGACACCAATAATTAGCAGCAGCGAAATTACAGCGATCGCTCCTACCGCAGGAAGATTAAACACCGCTTGAGTCATTGAGCCATCAGCTAGCATTACTTGACTACCAGTTGCAGCTGTCAAAGTTGCAGGCAGTACAATTCCCAAGTCTTTCAAGAAGCTGACTGCGTAACCTGACCAGCCTACGGCTACTGTTGCTGCTCCTAGAGCATATTCTAACAGCAAGTCCCAACCAATTATCCAGGCAAATATTTCGCCCAAAGTCGCGTAAGCGTAGGTATAAGCACTCCCAGCTACAGGCAGTAGGGAAGCAAACTCGGCGTAACACAGTCCGGCAAATGCACAAGTGATCCCCGCGAAGATGAAAGAGATAGTAATGGCAGGTCCCGCATACTGAGCGGCAGCTGTGCCAGTCAGTACAAAAATTCCGGCTCCGATAATACAGCCAATTCCAAGGCTGATTAAGTCGAACGCACTGAGCGCACGATCCAGTGTCTCCCCAGTAGATGCCTCAGCTTGCAATTCGTCAACAGATTTTTTTTCTAAAAAATGGCTTTTATTCATAGAAAAATTTGCAATGGTAAGCAAACCCCCTAACTTCTAATTAGGGGCTTTAGCCCAGTTCAGATGAAGAGTATAGCAATTGTTCACCTTGAGCATCGTCAAATGTAAAACAAATATAATGATGTAATAGCAAATAGCCCTGACACTTGTTCCGACACTACGAACGTTGTTGTCGATGATACTCGTTCGCCCTTGTCTTCTCACAAAGGGAAACGCCAAGGGAGGTAGCTACCCCAGCTAAGCCGCCTTCTCATTCATTGGAGACGCTGCTTTGAGAGCGAACAGGGCTGTCTCACCGTTCGCCCCAACGTAGAGGTTTTGACGAACGCATAATTAATTTTTGGAGATATCTATTGTAAAAAAACAGACTCTTGACTTCTCCAGAATATATGAG
>JAQYWP010001188.1 GCA_029379285.1 Rhizonema sp. PD38 | reverse complement strand
TATGAATTCTTCTCACTCAGATCCTTGGATAGGTCGATTAATTGGCGATCGTCAACGTTACCGCCTCGAAAAACGTCTGGGTGTGGGCGGTATGGGAGACGTTTTCCTAGCAACGGATACCTTACTCAGTCAGCAAGTTGCCTTAAAGTTGCTTAAGGACGCTTTAGTGACTTCAGAAGAACTCAGAAAACGTTTTGAACGGGAGGTGAGAGTGTCGGCAGCACTGAAAAACGAACATATTGTTCAAGTCAGCGACTATGGAATCAGTGCGGAAGGCTATCCATTCTATGTGATGGAGTATCTACGCGGGCAGAGTCTTGGACAACTCCTACGGCGTGAGGAAAGGTTGTCTATAGAGCGTACTCTCAGTATTATCACGCAAGTGTGTGATGGATTGCATCAAGCTCATCAAGGCGTAACCTTGTGGCGGAACAATGCAATTGGTAGCGTCTTGCTCAAAGTCGTTCATCGTGACCTAAAACCAGACAATATCTTTTTGGTATCGACAGTTCTCGGAGAACTGGTAAAGATTTTAGACTTTGGCATTGCTAAAATCCGTGAAGATACTGCGGAACATACTCAATTAACGAATATGTTTCTCGGTACGTATCACTATGCTTCTCCCGAACAGTTGGAAGTTGAAACGAATATAGATGGACGTGCGGATATTTACAGTTTAGGTATTATTCTTTACGAAATGCTATCTGGTACGGACCCGTTTGGATTGGGTCTAAATACACGTAAAATTAGTGAAATATCATGGGCAATGGCTCATACATCCAAGCTACCACAGCCGCTGCGATCGCAAGTCGGTTTATCCGAACTGCCACCCGAACTTGAGGCGGCTGTAATGCGTTGTCTACAAAAAGTACCTTCAGAACGCTTTGCCTCTGTAGACGAGTTAAAGCAGGCTTTACAAGCTGCTATCGCTACCCAACAACCCTCTATTTCGAGTCCTACTTCTTTTGATTGGTCAGTTTACCGACCACTTACCCCTTCACCGTCTGTTCCTCCTGCGATCAAGATTACCCAAACGAGACCTCCTTCTGCCCATGGATCTAACGACGCAACTATTGATCGACCCTTAAAGCCTCCTCAACAAGGATCTAACAATGCAACTGTTGATCGACCACTAACGCTTCCTGACGATGCAATTCCCGAAGCAATTCTGTCACTAGATCGAGACTCTTTACTAGAGATTATTGCAGAAATTATCGGACCTATTGCCTCTACTTTAATCCGAGAAATTTCAGTATCTGCTCCCAATGCCAAAGAATTAGTGGAGAATTTGATGCTGTACCTTTCCGGGAAACAACGAATTGAATTTAAGAAAAAGGCGGTAGCGCGCTTGCAACAAAATCTCACTCGAACTCAAGCCAAGTCTTCTAATTCACCTACTATCAAAAATCAAGCGATCAACACTAGCTTTTTAAAGCTATGTGAAGAATATTTAGCTGAGATCATTGGTCCAATAGCTCCTGCACTAATTCAGGAGGCTTTGGAATCTCATGCTCAAATTTCTCCAGAAGAGCTAGTCAATAGTTTAGCAAAAGAAATACCCAACTCTAAAAAAGCTCAAGAGTTTTCTCAACGCTTACTAGCTAATTATTAGCTATCGTTTATCAAGTTATAGGTGAAACTAGGACGTAGACATTGACAAAAAGATGATTGTGTGCATAATGTAAACCTACCAGCTTGTTATCATCTCAGATAAGCTTGTTTGCTTTCCAGTCTTTTTCAATTGTTGAGAAACAAGACGTTTTTCTCAACTGCTTCACAGTATGTTTGAAAGTTACACAAAGAGGCGAACGGGTTTCCTCGCCTTTACCAAGGATAAGAACGCACACATAATTAATTTTCAATTCCTCAGTCTAATGATAATGATTGCTATAGTTGCAATAGCATAAGCAACACCACCTAATTATTCTGATTTTTCTGAGCAATCAGGCGCATAGCTATTTCAAGACTGGACTTCATCCTGTTAAAAGATGCTGCTAGTGTACCAATTTCGTCATTAGATTTTTGTTCAAAATCAGAATTTGCTTTGCCAGTACTTACTGCTTGAGCAATCTTAGACATTCGTGTAATTGGCTTAATAACAGCCCTTGTTAGTAAGAAATTAATTATAATAACTAAGACTGCGAAAATACCAATTAGTATGCTCATAACTAACCACCAGAATTGATGAGCACTTGCAAAAACTTTATCAGCCGGAACATAAATCAGTTGAGCAAAAATAGTTTTATGAAGTTGCCAATTAAAACCATTTTTATCTCCGTACATTGCTAATTGAGCCTTAGGTGCTCTATCTGGAGTTGAATGACATTGAAGACAGCTTGGGTTGTCAAGAGTTAAAGGTCGAGCGATATATAATGTTTCCCCTATAGGAAGAGAGCGAAAATCTGATATTTCTGGACTATTGGGGTTTTTACTAAAAAGCTCTATAAGTTTTGTCTCAAAGCTATCAGCCTTATCTCGCAAATTCGTTGGATCGAGTGCTGCTTCTTTGTAAATGAAATCTTTGTATTTTTTGTTCTTGCGAAGATCGTCAAAAACTTTTCTTGATGAGAAGGCTGCTACTGTTTGTGGAATGAATACAGAGGTTGTTTCTTGTTTAGGTGCTAAAAGAGGGATAATTTCATTAGTCGTATAGTTTCTGACAGAGCGCATAGTTTGGATGAGAATATCTGCATTAGAGGTTACCTCATCCTTTGCTCTCTGTTCTAGTAAGTTGGATAGAAAAGTACCACTAATTAAAACACCGCATATAAAAATAAGTATTAAAAGTAAGTTGAACTTATTAGCTAGTTTCATATTTTCTAACAGTAAGTTAAACCTGTTAGTTATATTGCTATTTTTAATC
>JAQYWP010001187.1 GCA_029379285.1 Rhizonema sp. PD38 | reverse complement strand
AATCACAACAGTTCCTGGCTCAATTTCAACTTGATGTCCGTTTGCCAACATCCAGTCTATATCTTGATTGCTAAGTTCCCTCAATAGAACTTGTGTCATTGATAAATAAACTCCCTTAAAGAATCATGTATAAGAAAAAAAATAATTTTCAAATAGTTTGAGTATGAGAATTCACAATGCAAAATTTTCATTACTTTCTACCAAAAATTTTTGCTAATCCGCTAAAAAAGCTCATGATATCGTTTGGAGAATTCAAATCTAAACCAATCACTTGAAAAGCAGAAGAAAATGTTTGAGAAGATTTGAAAATAGAACTTGTTCCCGTGCTTCTTCGCTTTGAACCTCTTCGGTGCGCTGAAAATATATCACTTTTTTCAAACATCGACCCAGAGAATAAAATATTGATTCCCCCCGCGATTCCTTCTAGTTCTTCTTCAGATAATTCCACCGGAGTATTATTTACATCTATTTCATTAGACATGATTTTCTCCTTTGCCGTTTGCAATTAATCGCATATTATTTGATTTTCGTTCATAAACAGATTAGTAGATGCCATTAAACCAATTAATGATTTCTAAAATTACACTATTTCTAGTAGAGCCATACTTATGCAGATGGAGAGGTAATACCGTTTCACTTTAAAGTTGATACATTTAGGCTTGCAGTTCTTAGGCAGGGGTGATCTGGGGAAGCAGGGGGAGTGAATTGTATCAGAATTTTCGTGAAATGCTATAACTCCTCTAAAAGTGAAAGCAGAGACTGTTTCATTTCACGAACAGTCTCTGCTTAAGTCCCAGTCAGAACAAACTTATTAACCGATCGCGATCGCTTGTCCAGCCGAGCTAAAGATTGCTTGGAAATTGGTCAAAGAAGTGGTACCGCTACCATTTGGCCCGGCGAAGGTTTGCTGACCTACAGCCAGATTCTTTTGAGAGAAAGTATTTGTTGCATCAGATGCAAAACCTTGAACATCACCGAAACTGATTGCTAATCCACCTGCTACGGTGTCGAGTTCCAATTCAGATAGTTCAACTGCATTGATGTTGTTGATTTCGTTAATCATTGTTTTTCTCCGTTGTTGTGTGATTTTGGATTTAGGATATTAAGATTTGTTGTCGGGTGAGCATTGTACCCACCCAGGTTGTGTAATTACTTAGCAGCAATTCCTTGTCCAGCCGAGCTAATGATTTCTTGCGTGTTGGTCAAAGAAACCGTACCGCTACCACCAGGACCGGCAAAGGTTTGTTGACCTACAGTCAGATTCTTTTGAGAGAAAGTATTTGTTGCATCAGATGCAAAACCTTGAACATCACCAAAATTGATTACTAAACCACCTGCTATGGTGTCGAGTTCATCTGAAGATAGTTCAACTGCGTTGATACTGTTGATTTCGTTAGTCATTGTTTTTCTCCGTTGTTGTGTAGTTTTGTGATTCGCAGCGTGTTTTAACTGGTTGATTGCCATTCTTGGTTGTGTCTGCTGCGTTTGTTTGCTTTCGATGTGTTCATAATAGGAATTTTGCTTTTAGCTGTACATCGGAAAAACGTTGGGTTTGCAACTTGCTTTTTATCCATCAAAGTGCCTCCAACTAAAGTTGGAGGCTTTGGATTTTAGATTAAAACTTACGCTCATATGATGGTTGCAGCTTGAAATTGAGGAAAATTTGATCGAGTTAAGGTGGCTCAGATATATGAGTAAACAAGACCGTTGATATAAATTAGAGAAATGCTACGTCGTCTTAAACTTGCGTCTCAATTTACGTTACTTCTGTCACTAATTTTTATTGCTGGAATTGCCCTAGGGGGATTGGCATTGTCTAACGCTCTAGAGCAAAAAGCCGAAATGGAAATGAGTCATCGAGGACAAATAGCTATAGAGATGGTCAATGCAGTAAAAACTTATACGAGTAAGAAGATTGCGCCGCTGATTGCTCAAGTAGCCGATCCCAAAACTCAGTTTATTCCGGAAACTATACCCAGCTTGGCAGCAAGGCAAGTATTTGACACGCTCAAACAAACTTGGAAATACAAAGACTTTATTTATAAAGATGCAACACTGAATCCGACAAATTTGGCTGACCAAGTTGATCGATTCGAGGCAAAATTAGTTGAGCAGTTTGAGAGCGATCGCACTCTCAAAACTTTATCTGGTTTTCGCGCTCAAGCTGGAGAACGATTATTTTATAACGCTCAACCATTAGTTGTAACAAACTCAAGCTGTCTGGTGTGTCACGGTAAACCGCAGCTTGCACCAAAAAGTCATGTGCGAAAATATGGTACTCAAAACGGTTATGGCTGGAAGCTGAATCAAATTATCGGCACTCAGATTATCTATATACCTGCAAATAAAGTATTTACCAACGCTCGTCAAGCACTTTTTCTATTCCTCAGCATATTTATTGGCATTTTTGCATTAGTCATTGTGTTCATTAACTATTTACTTAAGTGGAGAGTGATTCAACCTTTAAAACCAATAGCTCAACTTGCCCAAACAATTACTTTAGATCACCTTAGCGTCACCGAAGTCAGAAAACTCGAACGCGAAGGGTTAAGCCAAATCGCACAACGTACCGATGAACTAGGGCAACTTGGACGTGTGTTTCAAAAAATGGTGCGAGAAGTATATGATCGCGAAGCACACCGCAGGCATCGCGAACAGCAATTATCCGAGCAGTTACAGCAGCTTCAAGTAGAAATTGACTCCTCAAAAGTAATAACCCAAGTTGCGGAAATTGCTGAAAGTGATTATTTTCAGAAGCTACAAAAAACTGCAAAAGAGATTCGCAATCAATGGAGCGATAGGGAGTAGGGGGAGCAGGGGAAGCAGGGGGGGAAAAAACCATTTGTCGATCAACTCTTTTCCCC
>JAQYWP010000205.1 GCA_029379285.1 Rhizonema sp. PD38 | reverse complement strand
AGACAAAGTCAGGGCTTCAGGTGTTTACAACGATCTTAGATGGCATATACAAGACTGGTCGCAAGGTCACAGATGAATTTAAGCAGATGATGGAGATTGTATTTGACGATTATTTGCCGCAATGGAATTATACAGCAGTGCCGCAGATCCCATAATTATGGATCTTATTTAATCTTCATTCCTTACATTAAAGTTAGGAATTTTTAGGGAATTAGATATACGTGTTTCTAATCCCAACGAGTTTAGGTCTCTTTGGCAATGGTACAGTTTCTGGCAAGATCAACTGTTCACAAGGGATTCACGGCATAAACACATCAGTGAACTCTACACAAATGTTGTTGAGCCAATTAAGAAAGCTTTGAATAATCATCGTCGCAAAGCTACCTCATCTGTGGAGTTTCTTGAAGACTTAAAGCGACGCTTCAATCAGAAAGTATCGGCTCATACTTTCACTTATACCCTGATATCACCTGTTGAAGCTATCAACAACTCTAACCAATATGACACAAATTTACTAGAAGAATACATTGCTGTTAAAAATATATTTTATTACGCAGAAGACTCAATTTCAACCTGGACAGATGAAAATGTTATGATTCCAGAATTATTTTTAGAGCAAAATGAAATTGCTCCCCTAGAAAATACTTTTGATAAATTATTTACCCTTTATTTCGATGATAGTAGTAGCCGGAGAAGCCTTTTGACAAATGCTGGTGTTGATGCTTTATTTCTGAGAAATATAAGTTTAAATGTAAATGCTGGAGAGTTTACTTCTAACCTCGTAGCTAAGTTTATTCAACATAAAATTTCTTATCAAAAATTAAACTATCATCCTCTTCTGAAGGTATTGGAATATCTAATTCAGCGACAAGAGAGTTATGAATTAGAAGACCTAGATTTAGAATTATTCACGCGGTTACTAGAAAAAGGTCACGAGAACTTCAAAGCTATATCCAGTCGTAGTGCTGTTGGCAGAATCGAATCACCTAGAGGAAACCCTATAGGTACGGGAGTACTAATTAATAATAATTTCTTACTAACTTGTCATCACATTTTTAGCAAAAGTCAAGTGCAAAAAGCTTGGGTACGCTTTGGTTATATAGCTGAAACTCATAACTTAGACAAAGATGTATTTGAACTAGATTTTATCAGTCAGCAGAGTCGCTCTGATTATTCTCTGCTCAAAATCAAGGGACAACCTCAACAACAGAAAGCGATTTACATAAATAATGATGCCATATTAGATAGTGGGCAAGAAATTCGCATTATTCATCATCCGCAGGGAAAGCCAGTAGTAATATCCGACTTGGGACAGATTACGCAAGTAGGAGAAGATTACATTGACTACAATCTTAGTACTGATAATGGCTCCTCTGGCGCACCGATTTTTAATCGACAATGGGAAATGATTGCCATTCATCAAGGAAAAAACGCTATGAGTCGTAACCTTGAAACAGGGACAACAAGCGGTATACCTGTACGTGCTATTTGGAATGAAATTTCATCATACTTAAACTAACTCAACATTAATCATAAATTCATGAGTATTTTCCAAAGTGTATCTGAAACTTTCAGCCGTGAGGCAAAGAAATATAAAACCCTTTTCCTGCCAAAAAATCGAGTAGATATAGACTACGATGACACACCTATTCTTGTCGGTGAAGGCTATTGTTGCATCTGGTTAGAAGATATGAGTATAGCCAAAGATGTGGACTGGTTCAAACAACGTTATCCAGTAGTTCATGGAGCTGTTCGTTTCAATCATAGCAGCGATCTCGTGACTATTCCTTATATAGCAGCACCAGGTCAATTGTAGGATTTAGGAAAAAACAACTTGGATAAAGTGATTCAAGAGAGATACGCTTTGACTCCCTTGTTCCCATACAATCAAGGTTTAGTTGAGTTTCAAGCCGGTTTATTTAGTATTGCGGCAAAAGACTCCATGGGTAAATTTATTCAGACGATAGGAAGATTTGCTAAATTATTACCCGTACCAGAATTATCAAGTGTTTTAAATTTAGTAGAACCCTTGTATCAGGGCATTGAAGATTTACTTGATGTTGGAGAACGTAGATTAGAGCTAGGATACCAACAAACTTTCTCTGATGCTGTGGGTGGTAGTAGTAATTTTCTCCGTCCAGGATATTTTGCTGTAATTTTGGCTGAGGAAAACGAAATTAATAGTAATACTCTCTGTATTGTCAATGATCACCTCCAAGAGGGCTCTCCTGGAACTAATAAAGAGTTTGTCCACAAACACAAATCTATCCAGGGTTATAGCTATATGTTGTTTCGGATAGAAAAGCGCCTTCAGCAAGATTGGGAGTCATTAAAAAGTATCAAAGAGTTAGTTGCTCAAGCTCAAGATGCTGTTTCGTCAGGAGAAAATCAGAAGGTAAAACAATTTCTTATGCCGGCGATTCAAACAGCAATTTACCGCAGTCCTGATGTAGCAAAAGCTGATCGTTCTAAAATGGTGCTGAAAGTCAAAGATTTCCTACAGGAGTTAGGCTTTCAAGCTGTTACAGTACAGACGCGATCGCTTTACTCAATCATGCAGCGTCCCTTACCCACAGTAGATGCAGCAGATCAAGCTGAATTAGCAGCTTTGGAACAGCTTTTTAATAAGAATGAACGGTGAATGCGATCAAGAAAGTTGTTACCTTCAACTTACCGCAAGCCCGCTTCGATATTTTGTGACAAAATCAGCAGATGTGCTGAATTCTGACAAACCCGCCCCTAGACGAATGCTGTAGTCTATAAAATAGCGAAAACTGCTAAAAAAATGTGCGCAATTGCGCACAAACTCTTCTCCTCAATGAAGCTCAAACTCAAGATGCTCTTTGTTCAGGAGAGTGTCAAAAAACATTCCGCAATTCTGTGAATGTATTTGCCACAACAATGCTGCGTAAAATTTCCTTCAGCTGCTCTAAATCAGCAATTGGCATAATTTGCGGCATTAATTCCAAACCATTGCTGCCAAATTTCACCTCTAAACTCATTTCGATGTTGGATAAAATTTCCTCTCTCCGTCCGCGTTCCTCACCCATACGCAGTCCACGTTCTTCACCCATACGCAGTCCGCGTTCTACTCCACGCTGTTCAATTTCCTGATACCAAGGTGACTTACGTAACACAGCCATATCCCACCTCATAATTTCTTGAACTAACGCGCTTTCTAGCACAAATGTAGCAAAAAATGCCAGAACCGTTTCTAGTTGATTTAACTGTTCATCACCACGCAAAATTCGTAGTGCTTCTCTAATTGTAGACTCGTTATCCCCACCTTGAAGAATCGGCACAAAGGGCAGCAGTGAGGGTAATGGTTGCTCAAAGACAATATTGACATTTACTTCCCACAAGTTAATCACACGGTAATCTTGACGTGCTTCTAACCCGGCAATATTTGATGCAAATCTAGTAGGTATTTCTTCATCACCAATTTTTAATATGTTAAGCAGTACTGGATAAGTAGGTAATTGATATTTCTCTTCCGCCAAACCTGCATAGGCACGCATCCGTCGTGGCATTTGGGATGAAGGACGCAATTGTAATTCATTGAGAACCAAAAATTCACCGTACTGTGGACTGGCAACACGAATTAAAACATCACTTTCTCTGCTAATCCATTGAAATTCTGAATTGAGAATTTCACTTGCCACAATATCGGGTATTTGTGTTACCCATTTTACCCAGTTATCAGGTGCAAGACTAATTAACTTTTTGGTGCTAACATCTGCGGGTTTTGCCATCTGCACTTGTAGTTTATTTTCTCATGGTAAGTGTAGCAACTGTCTTAAAAGTTAAGCGATCGCGATCTGGAAAAATTCTGGGTATGCTCTTGCTTGAAAGAAGGACTCTTGCCAATTGTGCTGTAAATTAAATATTTATCGACATGCCATAATAAGAATGAAATTAATTTTATACAGCAAACCTGGATGCCATTTGTGCGAGGGTTTGCTCGAAAAGCTAGAACAGATTGTGAAGACGCCTGATTTCGCGTCTCTACAGCTAGAAATTAGAGATATCACGACTCGTGAAGATTGGTTCCAAGCTTATCAGTATGAAGTCCCAGTACTTTCGTTCAATCAAGGCGTAGATGAGAATCGCGAGCAATCTTTACCCCGTCCTTCTCCTCGTGCTAGTGTGCAGCAGTTAAAAAAAATGCTTCATTCGTATTTATAAGTGTGCACAACAGACAAAAAAATAGTGCAGAATAAGCGCAGGAATAGCGTGTGAAGAGGTTGAGCAGATGAAACTGAGGGAATTGGTTGCGGCTGTGGACGTTATCGGGCAGTTACCCGAACATCCAGCAATGGATGCAGAAGTAAAGGAATTGAAGACGAATTCTCATGCTTGTACTGCGGGAGATTTATTTATCGGGATGCCAGGAACGCGGGTTGATGGTGGAGAGTTTTGGCAAAGTGCTTTAGCCTCTGGTGCCATAGCCGCAATCATTTCTCAGCCTGCAGCACAAAAGAATTCGCCCACACCAGATGCTTGTGTGATTACTGCTAGTGATATGACGAAAGCCTGTGCCCAAATCGCTAATGCTTTCTACGGATATCCGGGACAAAAACTCCATCTCGTTGGTGTGACTGGTACAAATGGCAAAACGACAATTACCCACATCATTGAATATTTTTTGAATAAAGCCAATCAACCTACAGCTTTGATGGGTACGCTTTACACTCGTTGGCATGGCTTTGTCCAAACTGCTGCTTATACAACACCATTTGCAGTAGAATTGCAACATCGGCTTGCTGATGCTCTGAATGCTGGGAATAAGTATGGGGTGATGGAGGTAAGTTCCCACGCTTTAGCACAGGGGAGGGTGATGGGTTGTCAATTTAATGTTGGAGTCTTTAGCAATCTCACTCAAGACCATTTAGACTTTCACCGCGACATGGAAGATTACTTTGCAGCTAAAGCCCTGCTTTTCAGTCCTGATTATCTCACGGGACAGGCAATTATCAACGCTGATGATTTCTTCGGCAAGCGATTGATTGCCGCCTTACATCCTGATCAGGTTTGGACCTATAGTGTGAATGATTCTACAGCTAATTTGTGGATGAGTGATCTGAATTACGAGAAGAATGGTGTGAGTGGCATGATGCATACACCGAAGGGTGACGTGGCTTTTTGCTCGCCTCTGGTCGGGCAATATAATCTGGAAAATCTCTTAGCAGCAACCGGAGCCGTTTTACACTTAGGCTTGGATTTGGAGTTTGTAGCATCTGTGATCCCGGATTTTCCTGGTGTTCCAGGACGTATGGAAAGGGTACAAATTAGTTCGGAACAAGATATCAGTGTGATTGTGGATTATGCCCACACGCCCGATAGTTTGGAAAATTTGCTGAAGGCGTCACGTCCATTTATTCAGGGGAAAATGATTTGTGTTTTTGGATGTGGAGGAGATCGCGATCGCACCAAGCGTCCGAAAATGGGAAAAATTGCTACTGAATTAGCTGATGTCGCAGTACTGACATCTGATAATCCTCGGACTGAAGATCCAGAACGGATATTGGAAGATGTTTTAGCAGGAATTTCAAAAACGGTTTCGCCGATGGTAATATGCGATCGCGCTACTGCAATTCGTACTGCCATCTTACAAGCGCAACCTGGAGATGGTGTCTTGCTTGCTGGTAAAGGTCACGAAGACTACCAAATTCTCGGAACTGAAAAAATACACTTTGATGATCGAGAACACGCACGAGATGCTTTACTAGAAAAATTAAAAGTATCGGGATGAGGCAATCGGCTTATGGCTCACTACCAACCGCGAACCGAAAAGTGCTATTAACTCATGAATGTTGCTCTAGCTCAGAATCTATCAATATACCAGCTGGCTTTGGGTATGCAACCGCCACCCCAAACATTACCTCTTAGTCCCGCTACTTTGCTGTCACTAATTAGGGCACAAATTGATTTACTAATTGAGCAACAAATTCTTGCTACTTTATGGGTAAAGCTACCACCTGGAAAAATTTGGGACTCGGAAATTCAACGCTACAATCAGCAAATTGGTGTGTCTAGTACGATATACAATTGCCAAATTGAAGAAAGCTTGGGAGTAGTAGAGGACACTGAGAGTTTGGAGATTTCTGCTTCTTCTTCCTTTGACCATAACCTATTCGTGCCAACCCAATTAGATCCTCAAATACGGCGAGAATATTTTATCATTGTGTTGTCGCCGCAGTTTTGTAGTTTAACTTTGGCTTACAGACCGCTTAAAAGAAGTAAAATTGATTTATGGGGAAGGTTAGATGGAAATAAAACTCCAAAGTTACAAGCTATAACGACTTTTGAGGGTAAAGTTATTCAACGAGTTTTGAATAAGATTGAACATTCGATAAATTCAAAATTATCTCCCTTCATACCAAATAGTTTTATTTGCCCTCCAACGCCAGAGCCAACACTTTTAACTCAACTGTTGGCAAAACAATTGCAGCGTCAGGAGGAAATGAATTATCAAATATTCACTAACCGTAGAGCTAAAATCCAGCAGCAAAAACAGAAACTGCACCGTAAAGAGGAACTGAACGATGAATACTTAAGCAATGTATGTCAGGAACTACGGATACCTCTTACACATATGAAAACTGCTTTAAGTTTGTTAAATTCTCCGAGTCTGAAAGCACCTCAGAAGCAACGTTATTTACAGATGTTGAGTAACCAGTGCGATCGCCAGAATTCACTGATTACAGGTGTATTGGAACTCATGCAGAGCGAGCGCAATTTGGAACGGATGAATTTAGAATCAGTGCGTCTTGCTGAAATCGTACCCGGTGTCGTCAGTACTTACCAGCCTCTAGCGCAAGAAAAAGGTGTAATGGTAGCTTATACAGTACCCACTGAACTTCCAGATGTCTGGTGTGTGAGCGGAGGGCTAAAGCAGATTCTCATTAATTTACTTTCCAACAGCATCAAATTCACAAGAGCAGGGGGAGAAGTTTGGGTGCGGGGACGCGTACACGGTGATTATGTGCAACTGGAATTTTGCGACACTGGAATTGGGATTGCCGAAAACGAAATTCCTAAAATCTTTAATCGTTTTTATCGTGTGCGTCCTTCAGCACCAAATGATCCTGGTGGTGCTGGATTGGGTTTAACAATTGTGCAGCAGTTATTGTGGCGTAGTGGAGGCTCTATTTTTGTGAAAAGTAAACTGTTTGAAGGCTCAACCTTTACAATACAGTTGCCTATGGTTCATCTTAAAAATGGGCAGTGAGGGCGGGTTTAATTATAACATTGAGGTAAGAGTAAGAACCCCACGGCTTATAGTCGTGGGCATGTTCAATAACAAGCATAAGTTTTCATTTTGCAGCAAATATCAAGGTTTTTATAAATCTCTTTTATAGCTGTGGTGCTAATTACTTATTTATGCATTTTCTCTTTTACCTTTTCTGCATCAATGGCTGATGTTTTGTGAGGACTTCTTTGCCATTCTCTTTCTTTAGTCACAAAAGAAGATTCTGAGTCCTTCGATCCTTCTAAAGGCAGAAAAATTGTTAACACCTCACCGTGACGAGGGCGATCGCGTACAATGAGTTTGCCTCCAATTGCTTGAAACAAATGCTTGGTTGCAGCTATGTTCAAACTAATCGTACCCGTGTCTGGTTGAAATGTCAGCAATTGACCAATGGCTTTACGAATGGGCGGTTGACATGGAGAGGCGCTATCAATACTGTCGTCAGTTAATAATTGTAACTTAAGTTGGTCACCGGCTGGAATGACCTGTACTTGAATGCGGCTACCTGCAGGTAGACTGCGGGTAAAATTCTCCATTAACCCAGTAAGCACTCGATCTAACATGGCGGGATGACTAACCACTGTTGGCAATTGCTGGGGTAAAACAACATCTAAAGTTAAGTTACGTCGATTTGCTGCTTGTTGCCACCGGGGAATGCTTTGTTGCAAAACGTAATCCAAAGACATTGCCATCAGTTGAGTGTTTGTGGACTTTGCAGGGGCAGACGTTTCTAATTCTGCAGCCCTAAACAGTAACTCCATACGATCAATTTGCTCAGTACACTCATGATCGATCAGTTCCAAACGCTTGATAACGTTGACAGGTAAATTACGTTGCTTGAGGAGTAGGCGAGTCGTCGTGCGAATTGTTGTCAGAGGAGTACGTACTTCGTGAGCAAAGGCTTGAAGTAACTCCACATCAGGACGAAGATGGGAGGAGGAGGATAGGGGAGTTGGTTGAGTCGATACGGATTTTCCTTTATCTTCGTGAGAACGCACTTCGTCGGGTGGTAATTCTTGAAGCAAAAATCGACTAAAATTCATGACAGTGAGGTAATCAGGAGTTACAAAAGAATACTCTTGTACGACTTCCTCCAAATCAGCAAATAACTCTGGATTGCTTAACATTACCCGCGCACCTAGCGATCGCCAAGCCTGCTGAACAATATGAGGTTCAAACGAAAAAGAAAACTCCTTCTTACCACTCTCGTCCTCTGCAAGCACCAGTACTAGGCTAAATTTTTCTGTAAAAACTAGGCAAAACTGCTCTAATGCTAATGGATCTGCAATTGACAAAGGCAGTACCAATTCATGAGGAGTAATCTCATCTGTCACAGTGGCAGCTTCAGACATCTGAAACGGCATCAGTGCTAACGGGTTGAATGGCTTTGCGGTAAAAGTTACCGTCTGTAAACTTTGATTTAATCTAGGATCACTGAAGACAGGTGCTGGCGCAGCTAAAACTAGTCCTTTTTGTCTGGCTTCCGGTGAAGCCGTTGTTAACGATAACAACAGTTGTTCTGTCGCTGCTACACTGACTCGCCACTGCTGTTCTGCGTGGGCGGGTGAATTTTTTGCTATAGTCGATTGACTATCAGCTACAATTTCGCTCAGACTTGGTAATATCCATTTGTACACAGATTTTCACCCCTTAGTTTCAAAGAGGGACTGAAACTTACAGCATTTTTTTGCCATATATATGAGGTTATAAGCATTTGTGTACAGTTGGAAGTCGTAGAACCGAACACTCTCTTGGCGCAATTTCCCCTGAATACTATCAACAGGAGGTTAGTCTATGCTTGCTGAGGGGCGGCATTTTCGTACCTCGTTACTCGCTGTTGTATAAAATAATATATCAGTTGACAGATAGATAGCTCTAACTATCGGATGATGAAAATTATATGGATTTGCTAAATAATAGCTGATACTCAAGTAAGATACAGCAAGTAGTAATCCTAAATAAAAGTGTAAAACGAGTGCATTTCGACCGTTGATAGTTAACTGTGAACAGTTAAATGTCTTTAGCAGTATCTATCCATATTCTAAGAAGAAAATGGGACTGCTGTAACAGAGTTTGTAAAGCACTTTTATTGTTTGGTGTAATTTGCTATCACGAGTTAATATTCCATAACTCTGGAATATGAAAAACCAATTCGCTTATCAACCTCGCACACTAATCAATTAATCGCCAAAAATATTCAAGTGAGGAGAAAATGAAAAAGTTTATTCCATTCATAATTGGTAGCTTACTGATGATTGGTGCTGTTGGTTGCCAAAACACCTCCAAAACCAGTGCAGATGCTCCTAACAATACGAATGAAGCAGGCAATGCACCTACTCAAGAAACATCTCAGAAAACCCAAGACGATGCGACTAACCCAGTTCGTAAAAAACAACTAGAATCTGACATCAAATCACGCGAGCAGCGTAATAATGCTACTGGTGGTGATACCAATAGAGCTAGTGGTGATTTGAAAAGCGAAGTTCGCGATAAGTTAGAGGCAAATTTACCAGCTAGCAAGTTGGCAGTAGATGCCAAAGATGGGGCTGTGACTGTGGCTGGAACTGTTCCTACACAAGAGCAACTGAACAAAATTCCTACCCTTGCACAGCAGATTAAAGGTGTTAAGAGCGTGAAGGTGAATGTCAAAGTTTCTCCAGCTACAGCGACACCTAAATAAGTACTAAGTGCTGAGTGCTGAGGAGCCACAGCCGTGAAGAGGTTCCTCAACGCTCTTACTCCCTTCTCGCTTCTAAGAATACCGATATAAAAAACCGCCAAGATAAGGACAGTTCGCAGGAGGGTTTCCCTCCGTAAGAATCTGTCCGCGCCAAGGTAGCCAAGTTTGAAGATCCAGAAGGTAGGTAATCTTACAAAGAAAGGCAGAGGGCAGAGGGCAGAAGGTAGGAGGAAAGAAAATCCTACATTCATGTGAAGTCTTGGGGGCGGAAGCTTCCGTCCCCAGAGCTTCACGTGTTTAAAGCCGACCAAAACAATAAAAATGTATTTCAAGCGGAGAGTGCTGCGGGCACTTGTGGCGTTCTTATGTAAAGTCTGCCGGGGGAAGCTTCCCCCGGCAGACTTTACTTCAATCCCACGTTTTTAAGCGTGGGAGCATAGCTGCCTTCTGCCTTCTGAAACTCGTGTTGGGAGTAAGAATGCACTGGCTCTTTGTCTTCTCAGTAGCAAAGACGTTGCCTTGAATAGCACTGATATCATGTTCGGTAGCAGAACCTTAATACCACTGAACTCCTCCCCGCTTTTCGGTGTGCTTTGTCTCCCCTCTCCCTTCGGGTGACGCTCGTTCCGACGCTCGTGCCTCGCTAACGCTAACGCCAGTCGCCGTGAGTTCTGGCTAACCCTCCTGCAGCGCTGGACTCACCGCTTGCGGGGAGGGGTTGGGGGGTGGGGTTCAGTGTTTACGAAAATTATGGTTAAGTGAAGAAAGAAACGTTCCAAATTTTCAACTCATATCCCTACTCGCAACTCAGAACTCAGGACTTAATTTTTCGTCTCCTCAAAGCCCAAGAGTACGA
>JAQYWP010001186.1 GCA_029379285.1 Rhizonema sp. PD38 | reverse complement strand
ATTTAGATTATTATCCGACACAGTATAATTGAACATTAGTATGACTCCCTCAAAATAGCAATTTGATTTAGGCAAGATGAACTGTCCAAACCTTAGTCAAATTAAGGTTTTTAAGTCTGATGACAACGAATAACTGACTACGTCTCTTAGCCTTTCTTGATAATTAATCTCTTTTTCAATTAAAAATGATATTTAGTTAACCAATCCACTAAAAACAATTAGAAATTTTTGGAAACCTTTTGAGTAAAATTCATAATAGTGATATATATATATCAGAGTTGATTGTTAACTTAGGAAGTGGCGATGGGGCAACATTCCCTATTCCTAATTCTTAATTTACGGAGCTTTTTATAGTCAACGAAGCCAATTGGGCAGAGAGCAGGGCGTGTCGGTCTCCTTAGATCTTGCACCAACATCTTCGCAGCGAAAACAAAAGTCCAAAAAGCCTATGGTGCCGTTGGTTGAACACTATCCATCTACCCCTCCCTATCGAAGGTGCAAGGTCTGAGTCTCCCCATCTCATCCCCCTGCTCCTAAATATCTTATTGATTCAATATGTGATAGGTGACAAACGCCTAACCGAAAGGGTTGAGCTATGTCCCGTTTGCTTGTAGTTATGACTTAAGTCATAGGTTCATCGTGACTTTTTTCTCAGGTAATTATAAATTACCAAGTCTTATAGTTAGAAGATAGAGATTTATCAATTCGGCAACCAACTGAGTATGCGGACAAGTTTTTGCTGTCCACTATAACCAATAGAAAAATTTCCTTTTTTACTATGAAAATGAAAACTTTGCTTTTGATACCTGGAACAATCATGTTAATGCTTGCTACCAGTGGAGGCATTTTTTCCTTTACCCCTACTGCCGTTGCCGATCCCTCTCATGCTCATGCAGGTGCTTGGGAAAGGAAATTAAATCTGACTGATGATCAAAAAACACAAATAAAACAAATTCGCGAGTCTGCAAAAGAGCAAATTACTGCGATTCTGACCCCAGATCAACAGGCTGAAAAACAACAGGCTAGGAGTCAACATACTAAACCTAACCTGAACCTCACTGACGACCAAAAAGCACAAATTAAATCAATTAGGCAGGACAGTTGGAGCAAGATACTTGCAGTACTGACTCCAGAACAACAGCAACAACTTCAGCAAATGCGCGACTCATGGCGGCAAAGCCATCAGCAACAATAGCTTCAATTAGAATGTGGGATTGAGCTATTTCCTGTTACCAGAGTGATTGCGGCACTAGCTATTGATTTATCGCCAAGCTATTCAGGGGTGTTGGCAGGGACTCCAGTGGTGTACCAAGTCTCGACAACCTTTCCCAGACCATAGCCGGGCTGATGGCATGAATGACCGTCAAAGCTTGAGACCGTACTGTTCGGGAATCCTTGGCGGGCGCTCCCGAAACCCTTTGGTGCCCAGTCCCACGTTCCCACCTCGAGTCCGATCTCATGCTATTGCAGGTATTGCACAAACTGCACGGTGGACTCAGTTGAGCCAACACCGCGAGCTATAAGCTCGCGGATTCAGGCTGGAAGTTGGAGTTAGCTTCTTGCCAGGATTTCAAAGAATCAGATATCTGGCTAAATTTTTCCAGCTTATCTGACAACCGCTCCGGGGCAATCAACCCACTTTCAGACGCAAAGTCGCGAAGTCAAGGGCGTGAGAGTACTCTCTAGAGCGGAGCTTCGCGGGAAGCTCGCGGGACAGCTATATTCTGTCCCGCAGACTTCGCTGCCGGATAGAATCTTCTATCTGAGTGAGCAAAGTTGCGCAACGGACGAAATTAGAAAGAAGTATCTATCTGGGAGGTTGTCGCTGCCGAACGTGGCGATCGCCTCCTCAATTGCCGTCGCCGATAGCGCTGTCTCAATCGTTTTCAGTAAATCATTAGTGTGTATACTTGAAGACAACAGTGGAAATGCCTTGAGATGCACTATAGTTAATTTCCATATTTTGGAATAATCCTTACTTTACCTGACTTTGAGCTTTAACTCAACCGAATCGTACCAGAATATGCCATTTAGTGCCTGAAAAACCTTCTGTAGTCAAAGCTAGTCCAACAGTTCCATCTATTGTTCTACCATCTAAATATCTTGGACCATCTACATCTCCTAAACACTTAAAAGTAGCAAAGGAATTTAGATAGTTGTTAGGTATTTGCCAACTTGTACCAGACAAGAAATCATTAGTTAATCCAACAGTTCCATCTTTTGTTCTACCATCTAAGATTCTTAGACCATCTATATCTCTTAGACATTCTAACCATCCTACATAAGGATCGCTATCAGAGATAGGATCTTTATAATTAAAAGCCCATTTAGTACCTGAAAAATTCAGCATATCAGGTGCTAATCCAACAGTACCATCTCCAATTCTACCATCTAAATATCTCGGACCTTCTACATCTCCTAAACACATAATGTTACAAATAATCCTCTGAACCATTTTAGTCTCCTTTTTTCAGTTTATTTTTCTAGTGAAGTAAGTCTTTTTTTCTATAATCTTTATAAAGATAAGTAAATTTAACTTATGCACTTACAACATATTGCTTTAGCTCATATTTTGTATCAATAAAAACTTGATTGAATTTTCAACACAAAGCTTCAAAGTCGGTGCTGATAATTCTTATTTCTACTTGATGCCAGATTGAATTAGCCAATGCGGACGCCGTTTGACGGGAAGCTTCTAATTCTGGATATTGTGCGGCTAGTGCCTCCCTACATAAAATCCCGACATGCTACGTCAAGATACTCTTTTTTCTGACGTAAGATGTCGGGAAGGTCATTTTTGAGACAGCGTTAAACACATTTTTGTATTGACATACAAATGTTTGCATTTTTACTATCTCAAATAC
>JAQYWP010001185.1 GCA_029379285.1 Rhizonema sp. PD38 | reverse complement strand
TTTTATACTGTTTATTCTTAACTACATCTTGACGGGAAATACTCTTGAGGGAAATAAGCGATCGCACTTAAATTTCACTTCATCATCCCAAGCTCATACTGCCCCACAGAGCATCCTCTTCAACCTCTACCTCAGTAATTTCCTCTTCTCCCCCATCTACTTCCTCTGTTTGAGAAGGTGCAGTTGCAACGACGGCGGTGTCTGTGGGTATAGAGGTTGGTAGTTGTGTGTGAGCAGTTTCTATTGGTGCTACAGATACCACGGCAGTGCTAAGAGGAAGCAGTACAGATGGGGGCAATCTTTTTATTTCGCAGATCGCTATGATTGTTCCTACTCTCCCCAACAATTGCTCTATTGCCCACAAACCCGCAAGCTCTAGCTCAGAGCCGGAAACGCCGTGCTTCTTCATCACCATCGGCATCCAAAAAGCACTTACTGCATCCTCCACTATCTCAGTCCCACTCTTCCCAGAATGATGATTCTCCAATAGATACTGGAACATTTTCCCCTTCCATGTATTGAGACTGCGCGTCATCTTTGGAAAGTCTATTGCATTCCGAGTCTTATTTGTTTTCATTACGGCTTCTCAGTAGTGAAAAGTAAATCTATATACTAAATTTTTACTGAAGAAGCTTTTCGGTGTCTTCCGCATTTTCTACGCTTTTTTACGCCTTTCTACTCCTAAATTCTTTTTTATATCTAGAAATTTAATTCTCGAATATGATAATCTTCAAAAGAGCCTACGCTGTTTTACGACTTTTCACGCCTTACTTCAATTTTCTCCCATTCCCCATCAAATATTATTTTCATATCCGTAGAACCCACACTACACACGGGTTTGCGGCATCTGCTAGTATAGTGCCAGCGCGTAGGGCTTGACGACAGTGGTGTGAGTAGCGAGCAATGGTGGCGTATTACATTTTCTCGTGTGCCTTCAAGATTGTCGCGCCACCAAGCTCGCCAAAGGGGGCTAGCACCCCTTTGGAAACCCCCATTAGGTCGTGGAGATTATGTAGATTATCGTTGCCTACACTCGGCACAATTCTCCAAGAAGCTTCCTAAGTATAGCGATTCACCGTATATTATTTACCATCAATGGTTAATAAAAAAACTCTCGGCAGCAGATCAAAATCAAAACTTAAACCAAAACGCACCAGTCATATTAGCTTGCGGTTGACTGAGTCGGAGAAAGAGAATTGGTCTGCGCTGGCAGAGGCTGCGGGACTGGGGAACAATCTCTCAAAATTAATCCGATACTGTGTGGAACATCGCCACATTGCCCCCCCAGTGCCAGCGATTAACTCAGCCGCATATACAGAATTGGGTCGAATTGGCAATAATATCAACCAAGTTACCTATGCGATTAACCGGGCTGTCAAAATGGGATTCGCGATCGCAGTTGACCCACGCCCAGAAATTTCCGACCTAAAGCCATTACTGCTTGAAGTCAAACAGAAGCTGGTAGGACTGCCCGACAAACCCGAAGAAGAAGCGATGGTTAAAACACTCAATGAGGAATCCAAGTGATTGGCAACATCACCAAGGGAAACGGATTTTACGGTTGTACTGCCTATGTCTTGGAAAAACCTGGCGCGCAACTGATTAATACTAATATGGCGGGTGTTTCACCCACCCAACTCGCTTGGGAATTCCGGACGATCGCTAACTTTAACCATAGAGTCCAAAAACCCGTACTGCACTTATCGTTTAGTCCCGCTCCTGGCGATAGAACCCTCGACGAGTGGGAATTGTGCCTTCTAGCCCAGGACTTGTTGTCAGGGTTGAATTTGGATAACAACCAATTTATTTTAGTTCAGCACAACGATGCCGAATACGACGGGCATGTGCGACCCCACGCGCATATGGTCATTAACAGAGTATCGTCTGACGGTAAGTGCAATGACGATTATTTGGACTACTACCGCACAGAGAAAATCCTACGTCAAATTGAACAACAATATGATTTAGTCATCCAGCCATCCAGTTGGTCTGTGGAGCGAAAGAAGCCTTATCCAAAACAAATCAAACTTGAACTTGAAACCGACTCTCCTAACATCATTCAAAAGTTGCAAACAGCAATATTAAAAGCCGCCGCCTCGGAGCCAGCGATGCCCGTGCTTGTTGCTCAACTCCTAAAAGACAACATAAAAGTAGATGTCAAATATACCCGCACGGGTAAAGTCAAAGGCATTAGCTACGGCATTGGAGAAGAACACTTTGCAGGGAACGACTTAGGTAAGGTTTTCACGTTCAACGGATTGCAGAAGCACTTGGGCGTATCCTACGACCACTCACGGGACAAACCTGTGATCGAAAGCCTACACGAAAGCTTTACTAGAGGGCGTGTAATTGATGATGCACGAGTAGAACACCTGCAAAATTGGCTCTGGTGGCGTGAAAGAGAAGAAACACTGACTGCCACTGGTGATAACTTTCAACTCACAGCGTCAACAGTAAAGCACAGAGTGATCGCCACAGATGCACCGACGGGAGTACCATCACCGAAACTAAAGCAAACTCAGCCTCAGGAGCTAACAGCGCCAGCAACATTGCCCGATTCTATTGCTTTACCCAACATCTTTGAAAAACTGAAACTTTCAATCAATGCAGCAGTAGCAGATTATCCCTCAATGCCAGAGTTAATTGCCAAATTGTACTTAACTGGTGTGAAGGTGAAGGTGGAGTTTAGTACTCAGGGGTTGGCTGCGGGGATTTCTTATGAGATAGACGGAATTTCTATAAACAGTAGCAACTTGGGTGAACAGTACAGTTTTGAGGGATTACAGAGCTTAGGTGTTGACTATAATTCGGAATGGGACAATAGGTTGATTGAAACCATTGTGGATTATGGAAGAGAAGGACATGTTATTGATG
>JAQYWP010000204.1 GCA_029379285.1 Rhizonema sp. PD38 | reverse complement strand
CTTCAATAGACATCCCTAAAGCAGCAGTGATGGGAAACCATGATGCTTGGTATACTGCTACAGAATGGGGACGTAAGAAATGTCCCTATGATCGCACTAAAGAAAATAGGGTCAAGGAACAACTAGATTTATTTGGTGAAACCCATGTCGGTTATGGTAAACTCGATTTTGCGGCTTTGAATCTAACAGTCGTTGGCGGTCGTCCCTTTTCTTGGGGTGGACCTGAGTGGAAATATAGTGATTTCTACAAAGAATGGTATGGAGTGACCGGTTTTGCCGACTCCACATCCCGCATTGTGTCCGCCGCAAACAGCGCGATGTGTGAGAAAATAATTTTTATCGGTCATAATGGTCCTACAGGCTTAGGCGATCGCCCTGAAGACCCTTGTGGAAAAGACTGGAATCCACCAGGAGGCGACTTCGGTGATCCAGATTTTGCTGAGGCACTCTCTCAGACTATGAGTGCTGGTAAAAACATTTCCCTCGTTACATTTGGTCACATGCACCATAGCCTACGCCACACCAAGAAAGTGCTGCGAAAGCGGATTTCCAAAAGTCAATATGGGACTATCTACCTGAATGCAGCGAGCGTACCGAGAATTGTGGAAAATGGAGGTGAGAAGCAGCGCAACTTCTCAATTGTCTTACTTGAAGACAGTGTCGTCTCCCAAGTTTCCCTTATTTGGGTTGGCGCTGATTTTAACGTCGAATCTGAAGAAATTCTTTATCAACAATCCAATCAAGTAGTGCAACCTGCATAAAGATGAGATACAATACATAATTGGTCAGCACAATCTTAGCTGACAACTGACAGCTAAGCGCTGACAGCTTTATTGGAGAGGTGGCAGAGTGGTCGATTGCGTCCGACTTGAAATCGGATGAACCGAAAGGTTCCGGGAGTTCGAATCTCCCCCTCTCCGTTGAATTATTTTTAGTTGGTTTAATAAGCGATCACTCCTATAAGAGTGCTAACATATGGAGCTTTCTGACTGTCCGTTCCCGCCTGCATTTTAAATCTGCTCGATTTTCATAAAACCTATATCTGTTCAATATTTCAATTTTTGTAGTCAATTTTTCTGTCTACGACGGGTTCATTAGTGGGATTAATCAAATTTGCTTTTACTGAATCGACGTTACAGGAGCTGGGTTCAAGTTTTAGAAGAGCAAGCCCCAAAGTGGTGAGCGGTTAGTAGTTAGTGGTTAATAAACAACCAACAACTACTCCCGAACCACTAGAAATGATTACCATTAAGATGAACCGCTCCCTCGCTGTGAACAATCTGATAACAAAACAGAGAAGATCGGTAATCTTACGCTTAATCAGGGGAGTAACAACTAAGAACCAACAAATTAACTGTGTTCCTGCTCCGTAACCTTTGTTCTAGTTCGTTCTGCACGAGCTTCAGCTGAGGCCATCACCTCGTCCATATTTTCCAGCATTTCGCCAGGAAAATTTTCCAAGACTCTGGTAGACAAGGCAACTCGACCTTTACCTTCATCCAAGTCCAAGATAATAGCTTTAATTGGTTGACCAACTGTAAAAACCTTTTCCAGATTTTCAATAAATTTCTGGCTTACCTGCTTAATATGGAGCAAGGCACTAAGACCATTTAAATCTAGAAACACGCCAAAGGGCTTGATACCAGTTACCTTACCTTCCACTAGCTGACCTAGTTCCAACTCACTGAAGCTGGCAGAACGAGTTGCCAAGCGCTGGGAAAGTATAAGTTTGTTGTTATTGCGATCAACTTCCAAAAAACCAACAGTGAGAGTTTTACCTTTGAGTGCGTCTAAATTATCTCGTTCAACCAAGTGCGATCGCGGAATAAATCCCCGCAAACCCTGTAACTCAACAGTTACGCCACCTTTATTCATATTAGTGACTAGCACTTGAACCGTCTGAGAATTTTCCTGCATTTGTGCCAGACGTTCCCAAATGTGCTTAATTTCCAACTGACGCCGCGAAAGAGTGACTTGACCTTCTGCATCCTGATCTCGGATAATCAAAAACTCTACGCTTTCTCCTAATGGCAGCACCTCTGATAAATTTGTGACTGCTCTCAAAGAAGCCTCATCGCGGGGGACAAAAGCTGATGACTTGCCACCAATATCAACGTAGACTCCATCTGAGTCAATTTGGTAAACTTTACCATGTACAACCTGTCCCTTTTGAAACTGGTAGTCGTGTTTTTCTAGTGCTTTGGCGAAATCGTCCATTGTAAAGGACGAATTAGCTAATTGAGAAATCTTCGCTTCAGAATTCATGACATTTAAAGATAAATTGCTAATTGCTAACAGCTAATTGCTACTAGCCGTTAGCCACGAGCGGTCTAAACGGATATTCCTTGACTACCTAGCTGCTTAATTGTTCAAACAGTTGTTTTACCTGCTCCCAAGCATCGGCTGCAGCTTTAGGATTATAGCTGGCGCGACGGTCGCAGAAAAATCCGTGTTCAGCTCCATCGTAGCGAAACACATGATGCAGAATTTTGTATTTTTCTAACTCGGCATCAATTTGGTCTACTTGGTTGCTGGGAATGCTGCCGTCTTCCATGCCAAAGAAGGCGTAGAGGGTGCCTTTGATTTCAGCTGTGTGAGTGATGGTGGGAGCTCCACTTCCAACGGTACGGGTGGCAATACCAGCACCGTAGAAGGAAGCAGTGGCTTTGATGTCTGGTAAGATGGCGGCTAGATATGCTACATGACCGCCAAAGCAGAAACCAATACAACCGAAACCATCTTTTTTCACGAATTGAAGAGTTTTGAGGTGGTTGATGCTAAGCTGAATATCGCTCAGTAACTCTGAGGCATTGGTTTGCATGGCGTAAGTTCTGCCAATCTCAATATCTTGGTTTGTGTAGCCGCTCTCAAAGCCTGGCGCATTTCTTTGAAAGAGTGCTGGTGCGATCGCCACATAACCTTCCTTGGCAATACGTTCTGTCACTTCCCGAATATGGTCATTGATTCCAAAAATCTCCTGCAACACCACAACTCCCGGATAGGAACCGGGAGCCGAGGGCTTAGCCAAGTAAGCCGGTATTTGCACATCGTTTTGCGGAAGTTGAACTGTTATAGTGTCGATTACTCTCTCTGTCATAATAGTTTTTACTAGTGTGATGTTTAGCTCAAGGCTATGTCCGGTCAAATTATCAATATACTAGTAGCAAACGTACAAGGGAATTGCTCTTATAAAAATATTTGCTCTTGTAACATTTGCACCTGGTAACAACTATGCACATCTATGTTGCACGCTTTGAAGCGTGAAGACTATCATTAATCATTTGTCCTTTGTGACAAACGATATCTCTAGGGCTCACGAGTGCGCGGGAAACTCTGAAATTCTTTTTGTTGGAGACACAAACGCCCTTCCAGTATCTCGGCTACTGAAAAGCCTACCTTTAGAAGTCTTCCTAAGTGACTCTAAGAGTGTACCCTTGTTCGCTCCTAGCGTCGCCGCAAGGGCGAGGACAAACAAGATCACTCTTTACGCTTTCACCAATGACTGAGAACAACACTCACAAGTTAATGTCCAATCTAAATGTGTAACAGCTTAACACATCGCCATTAGTACGCATGAGGTTCGGTGATGCTTCAATTCCGTATTCAGCCAGACAGTGAAATCCCCGCATCTACCCAACTGTTAAATCAAATTCGGTATGCGATCGCTTCTCGGCAATATCCGCCAGCCTATAAATTGCCTTCAACACGGGCGTTAGCAATGCAAACTGGTTTGCATCGTAACACTATTAGTAAAGTTTACCGTCAATTAGAGGAGGAAGGATTTGTAGAAAGTCTTGCTGGTTCAGGGATTTACGTTCGTGCTCAAGGTCATGAGGGTGGTAGTAAACTACAATCGCCAATTCTCAAGCAACATCCTCAGGCATACAAAGTTGTTCAGCAGGCACTTGACGATCTACTTTCTCAAGGCTGCTCGCTCAATCAAGCGCGTGAGCTATTTTTAGCAGAAATTGACTGGCGTTTGCGTTGTAGTGCGCGAGTGCTAGTTGCTGCTCCCTCTCAGGACATCGGTGTTGGAGAGTTAATGGTGTGTGAGTTGGAACAAGCCCTAAAAATACCAATTCAATTGGTAGAAATGGAAAAATTAGCAGGTGTGCTAGATCAAACTTCCTCAGCCACAGTGGTTACAAGTCGTTATTTCATTGGACAAGTGGAAATAATCGCCGCACCAAAAGCCGTGCGTGTCATTCCCTTAGACATCCAAGACTACGGCAAAGAGTTGAACCAGTTTAAAAATCTGCCAAAAGATAGTTGTCTTGGCATAACTAGCCTCAGTCCAGGAATTCTTCGAGCTATGGAAGTCATCCTTCATGGTTTGCGGGGGGATGAAATACTCGTCATGACTTCGCAGCCAAAAGATGCTTATAAGCTTCAAGCTATGGTTAAGCGGGCACAGGTGATTTTTAGCACCGATAAAGAAAGCTTTGCGGCAGTGCAAGCAGCTTTACAAGTCGCCATGGAAGACATTATTCGTCCACCTAGACTAATTTGTGCCGACAACTATATTGGTATTAATTCTATCAACTTGCTGAAGCGAGAATTAGGTTTGGGATAATGGTAAGTAGTTAGTGGTTAATTGTTAATCATTCATTGTTTAATTCACCGGAATTGAAAGCGGAAGCCCCTGGCTGTCTTACATGGGGTGTTGCCAAAGGGACTTTAGTCCCCTTGAAAAAACATGTTTTTCTTGCGAAGTCTACCGGGGGAAGTTTCCCCCGGTGAGCTTCGCGCTACATTGTAGAATCCCCAAGTCTTTAGACATGGGGAGCGTCAACACTATCTACGACCGACTAATTATTGTAAAAACTCTCTTACCCGCTTTATGTATGTAGCAGCATCCTCTAGCATCGGAAAATGAGCAGTTTCGGAGATTATAGCAAATTCAATTTTGCCATTTAATGCTGCTGCAAGACGTCCCATTTGTGCGGGGATAATCTTGTCATACTGCCCAGCTACCAGCAGTGAAGGTGCTGTTATTTTTGTAAACTTCTGCGGCATTAACTCCGCAGTCGTTTTACTGACAGAAGTAAAAATTGTACCTAAGGCTGCGTGATAATCGGCTTGGAGAAAATCTTCCAAGAAAGCCCGACGCTCGGCTGCTGGTATCGGACGATACAGAAATCGAGCCATAAACATAGAGTCAACAAAAGGTATTTTCACAAGCCACCAGGGACGAAATTTGACAACGTAGCTCCCAAATTTGTGAAAGGCGGCAAATGCCTTTTCTTCGTACTCAAAAATGCCGCTACAAGTCAAAATTACCTTTTCCACCCGGTGGGAGTATGAATTGACAAACAAAGTAGCGATAGAAGCGCCCATTGAATGAGCATGAAGAAAAACACGCGGCAACTGCATTTGATCCAGCAAAACTGCCAAGTCGTCAGCGTATTCCTCTAACTCATACGTTAATTCTCTAATTGCGTCGGATTCTTCACTGGATGAAGACGACTCGATCACAAATTCATTCACACCATGTATACTTGGTTTCCCATGCGAGCGCCCAAATCCCCGTAAATCGTAGAGCAAACAATCAAATTGGTCGCATAAAGCATTGGCGGTACTTTTCCAATACCTTGCTGAACCAGCCCAACCGTGGATAAAAACCATCACTGGCTTAACTTCAGTAGATGATCTTCTGATCCACTCATAGTAATGCTCTACGCCACGAACATTAATGTATGGCATTTTTATCAGGGGAAAGAGGAAGAAGGTGAGTATGAATTAAGAGTAAATCATTTTTACTCTGTGAGAATACGGAGAGCCAGTGCATTCCTAGGATCATTAGGGAACCGAACGAGCGTTCGTAAAGGAGGGAAATCCTCCTGACGACTTCTAGGAGTGTACGGCACTGGCTCCTCAGCACTCAACATTCAGCACTGATTTAAGCTGATTCTGACTTGGGTAATGAAGATGGATGTAAAAGCAGTTCAGCAGTAGATCGCTTCTCTACCATTTCCCGAGTTACCATGCAGCGAGTTACATCCTTACGAGAGGGTAATTCGTACATGACCTCTAGCATCAATTCTTCTATGATACCTCTTAGGGCTCTTGCACCAGTTTTACGGCGGTAGGCTTCTTGAGCGATCGCTCGCAAGGCGTCTGGTTTGAACTCTAACTGAACGTTATCCATCTTCAGGAGCTTTTGGTACTGCTTCACCAAAGCGCTACGCGGTTGAGTCAAAATTGCCATCAGCGCTTCTTCATCTAGAGGATCTACCACTGCCACCATTGGCACTCGTCCAATGAACTCTGGAATCATGCCAAATTTGACTAAGTCATCTGGTTCTAGATAGCGGAGAGTATCTGCTGTGCGCTTATCCTTTGACTGTCCCTCTCCAGGTTGGATAAATCCTATTGACTTTTTGCCAACTCTCTGCTCTACAACCTTTTCTAAACCGACAAAGGCTCCACCGCAGATAAATAGGATATTACTAGTATCAATTTGGATACAATCTTGATAGGGGTGTTTGCGTCCTCCTTGGGGGGGCACATTGGCGACTGTTCCCTCCAACATTTTTAGCAAAGCTTGCTGTACGCCTTCGCCAGAAACATCGCGTGTAATCGAAGGATTTTCACTTTTGCGAGCAATTTTATCTATCTCATCAATATAGATAATTCCTCGCTGCGCTTCTTCTACATCTAAATCGGCGACTTGTAACAGGCGCAGCAAGATATTTTCTACATCTTCCCCGACATAGCCTGCTTCAGTTAAAGTCGTGGCATCAGCGACAGCAAAGGGTACATCCAGAATTTTCGCTAGAGTTTGCGCTAGAAGAGTTTTGCCACAACCAGTGGGACCTATAAGCAATATATTGGACTTTTGCAATTCTACAGAGTCATCTGCTGAACCTTTGCCACTGCCTTTAGATTGAGCAACTGCCAATCGTTTGTAGTGATTGTAGACTGCAACTGAAAGCACTTTCTTGCCTTCGTCTTGACCAATGACGTGTTCGTCTAGATACTTTTTAATCTCTCGTGGCTTCGGCATTTGATTAAACGAGAGACTGGCTGTGCGGGCACGACGTTTTTGTGGTGGTTCTGACTTAGGGGCTGGTTGCGATGATGCCGCCCCATTCGTGTCGAGCAACTCCTCATCTAGTATTTCATTACACAAGTCAACACATTCATCGCAGATGTATACTCCCGGTCCGGCGATTAGTTTACGCACCTGCTCCTGGGACTTGCCACAAAACGAACATTTTAAATGGGAGTCGTACTTAGACATACCAGCCTCTTATTTCAGAATCGTGACGTTTTCCCCTACGGTGGGAAGATTTTGCCTAGAGATAACTTGATCGATCAACCGATAATTTTTTGCTTCTTCTGCCGACATGAAAAAGTCCCGTTCGGTATCGGCTTCTATTCTTTCCAGTGCTTGACCTGTGTGCTTAGCCAGCAACTGATTTAACTTGGACTTATGATAAAGAATTTCTCTGGCTTGAATCTCAATGTCAATGGCTTGCCCTTGAGCACCACCTAGCGGTTGGTGAATCATGATGCGGGAGTCAGCTAAAGACATCCGCTTACCTGCAGTTCCTGCTGCTAACAAAAATGCCCCCATGCTTGCGGCTAAGCCAAAGCATATTGTGACAACATCAGGACGAATTTGTTGTATGGTATCATAAATTGCCATACCAGCCGTAACAGATCCACCTGGTGAGTTGATGTATATCTGGATATCCTTTTCTGAGTCTTCAGCATCTAGAAATAACAACTGGGCGACAATTGAGTTAGCGACAGCATCATCTATTGGCGTTCCCATAAAAACGATGCGCTCTCGCAGTAACCGTGAGAAGATGTCAAAAGCCCTTTCTCCCACACCTGATTGTTCTACCACCATCGGGACGATGTTGCTAGGACTGTAATGGGAGCTAATTTTCAATTGACTCGAACTGCTAATTTCGTAATTTCCCGACTGCGATACAAGCATAAAAGAACTTTTGACAATTAATTAGGACAAAGAGTTATACGGCTAGAGCTGCTTATTTTTAAGATCCTCAATTTTTATCTTAGCGATTTGTTGACCATTATGCCTCATTTGACACTTTCGCGCCTTTTACGAGACGAAGACGGCTAATTATTATTATGGCGCATAACAAACATAGGAGACAGCAGACAGGAGTTGACTATTATGGCGCTCATAGTTAAGTGTTTACAGGAGTAGGATTAAAGGCAAGCAAGAGAGCCAGAGGTTTTCACTCACGAAAAACATTATGAAATTTCACTTATGATCCTATCGGGATCTGTCTTACCAAGATTGATCTGCCTGTCGTACAAAATCATCCTGTTGACTCCTGTCTCAAAGCAAAAGACGTATTCTTCGCTCCTGGGCTTAGCAGCAATCAGCCTTACAGGAGTAGAGTCGGCTAATTGCTCGTTGAAACCGTCTGCTTTTAGCTTTCGTTCTCCTCTGAGTGTACTACTGAGCTTTCTACCGTAATTGTAACGGGTTCAGACTCGACTCCAGTCAAGTTTTCTACAACTGCCGCAGTTTGTTCTGATTCAGTTGAAGTCGCGGCATCTGCTTCTACAAGTTCCTCTGCTGAAGAAGTTTCGGTACTTAAAGAACCTTCAGGGACAAGTTCGACTGTTGAGTGTTCCAAAAGCCAATCAATAATTTTCTCAGTTAACAGTTCATTTTCCACCATTGAACGCAGTTTGTCTTGGTCAACGTCTTGATCTGAGTACTGCTGTATGGTTTGTTGAACTTTAGCTTCGATTTCTTCGGGTGTAACCTGAATAGATTCGCGTTCGGCAACATGTTGTAGAGCAAGCGATCGCTTAATGCGTTCAATCGCTTCACCACGGGAACGTTCTCGTAACTGGGGAATAATATCTTGGGTGAACAACTTTCTGACATCCAAGCCTTGTTGAGAAAGCCGCATTGCTGTTTGTGTCAGCATGGCATCCACTTCCTGCTGAATTATCGTTTCTGGCAAGTCAACAGACGCTTGTTTAATTAATTCAACCAGTAAAGCCTCCTGCTTATTAGCTTTAATTTTTTGTTCGGTTTCTTTTTGAAAGCGTTCTTCTAAAGAATTGCGAAACTCGGCTAAAGTCTCGTAATCGCTTACTTCTTGGGCAAACTCATCGTTCAACTCTGGTAGTTCTTTTTCCTTCAGTTCTTTCAGCGTCACTGTAAACAGAGCTGGTTTTCCTGCTATCTCTTCATTTGCGTAAGGATCTGGAAACTGGGCGGAAACTTCTTTAGTTTCTCCAGGATTCATCCCCACCATACCCGTAACAAAACCGGGAATAAATTTGTCTTCCTGTAACTCTACTTGAAAATCTGTTGCTTCTCCCCCTGGTATTTCCTGGGCTGTTGAAGTAACGTCATCTCCAACACCAGAGGTTATGACACCTTTAAAATCCACCACGGCAATATCGCCTATTTGTGCCGCTCGTCCTTCTACAGGAACTAACGTCGCCATCTCTTGGCGTTCTTTTTCCAGTGCTTTGTCAACTTGCGACTGATCGGATTTAACTTCTTCTGCTTGGAATTGCAAACCTGTGTATTGACTCAAATTTACAGATGGTGCCACATCAACCGCAGCAGAAAAAGTCAGGGGTTTGCCTGGTTCATAAATATTAATCAACTCTTCAAAGGTAGATCGCAATTGCGGTTGACCGATCGCCGGAATTTCCTGTTCCTTTATTGCTTGCGTGATTCCCTCTTGAACTAATTCCTCCAGTGCTGCCACCTTGATTCTGGTTGCGCCAAGACGTTGTAACAAAATCTGTCGAGGCACCTTACCTTTACGAAACCCAGGAATATTTGCAGTACTGGCTAAGTTTTTCACGACTTGTTCATAAGTTTGCTTGGTCTTCTCTGGCGCGATCTCTATCTCCAGACCAATTTGACTTGCGGGAAGTTTCTCCTGAATGACTTTCATACTTGTGTTCGATCTTTTTGTAATTATTATGACTAGCAATTATGGAGCTAGCTGGGCTTGTATTTGCGCTTTTGTCTAAAACACTTGCCCTCTTCTGGCTTCATTATTTCGTAAGAACTGCGAAGTAGGGGATAAGATCGCTTTATAGGAAGAAGATTTTCAACGCACTGAAAGGAATCCACTGGCTCTTGTCAAAGCTACTGGTACTTGCTCCTCCAAAGGCGAGGAGCGTAGTAGGGAGTTACGATCTCTCTATTTGCCTACAGAGTATCCCAACTCCTCGCTAGTCCCTTCGTACTGCGTGCGATCCTTTCTTTCCATGACCCAGTTCTCTATATCAGAGGGATAAAGCCGTGATATCCTGATTTTAATCGGGATTTTCGTACTTCCGTTGGTGTAGACTTAGATGTCATGACAGCGACGACCGTAGCTATTGCTACAACACAGAGGTGTTGGTGATAGCTGAGTTTATTAGCTGACTGATTTCAGTCCATTTGGATAATAGTACATCAATCTTCCTATCAACGCACCAAAACTAGCTTTGGTTTGAAGAGCTATCTCCTAATTCCACAATCAACATTTCTACTTATATATAGATGGTAGTATGTTATATAATAAATATTTTCGCAGGAGTGTAGCTCGAGTTTATAATTAAATGTAAATTCAGTTAGCATAGGGTCTTCTCTATCAGCTATGAGAAATTTTTTGTATACATGGGTAAATAAATAGACCTATGACAAATTATATAGACTCTCAAGCTAAAGTCTGAATGCTTATAATTAAATCTTGTAAATTGCCAAGACAGTTAGCCGAAAAAATCAAATAGTATTAAAGTAAGAAATACATATGCATTCAATAATCAGCTATGCTCATGAATTTTATAAGGTAAGGT
>JAQYWP010001184.1 GCA_029379285.1 Rhizonema sp. PD38 | reverse complement strand
TTTTTGGGGACAATACTTAATTTACATGACTTTCAGCCTTAACTGAACCGTATTGCGATATAGCCCGCTTGCCGAATTTCTTCAAATAGTTCTTGGGTATTGTAATAGCCAATATTCCAGCGCTGGAGGAGGTAATCATGATAAGGGTTGAGAAGACTCAGACCACTGTCGCTACGTTGGCGACGTTCGGTAAAACTTGAATTACGCAAGTATCCCTCTTCTGTCACTTTCCGGGTATTCTAAATAAAAGGATTAGAAGAAAAAACTCTGGAAGGTAGATAGGGCAATGGATGTAGAATTACAAATCCTGAAACATTTGGCGAGAGACCCCCACCCAACAGTTGCGCTCGTAGACGAATATTGTGCAGAATATCAAGATATATTTAAAGAAGTAAGAAATTATGAATGCTTCAAATCTTTGCACTTAGGAATAATATCGGCAATCAAAAGAAAATCATTACCAGAAATTGCTAAAGTAATAAGTATAAACTCAGCACAGTCATTACACCATTTTTTAGCGAATTCAGATTGGTCAGTAAATAAACTAAGACAACGAAGATTAAAGAGACTTAAGAAAATATTAAATGGTCAGGCAATAACAGTAGTAGTAGATGAAACAGGAGATAGAAAAAAGGGTAAAAAGACTGATTATGTAGCTCGACAATATTTAGGGAGTATTGGAAAAGTCGATAACGGAATAGTTTCAGTTAATGTGTATGGAATTTACTCTAACATAACTTTTCCCTTAAGTGTAAAAGTATTCAAACCAAAAGGGACGCTAAAAGCCGAGGATAAATATAAAACTAAAATAGAGTTAGCGTCAGAAATGATGACAGAACTAGTTGAATTAGGGTTTAATATTAAATTAGTGTTGGCTGATAGCTTATATGGTGAAAGTAGCCAATTTATTAGAAAAATAGCTGAACACGACTTAGCTTACGTTGTATCAATCAGAAGTAATCATGGAGTCTGGTTGCCACCAGGGCAAAGCGTTAGGGCGAATAAGTGGTGTAAATTTGAAAGAACATTTAGCAATCAAAAATCAGAAACTAGATACATTAGGGAAATAATTTATGGAAAAAAAAGAGTCATAACTTACTGGGAGATAACTACCGACCCAGAAACCATGCCAGAGAATTCTACTTCTTTTGTAATGACAAATCTTCAAGGTAATCTCAAGAAAACTTTAGGAAACTTATATGGATTAAGAACTTGGGTAGAATATGCGTTCCGACAGTGTAAACAGGAACTAGGTTGGACAGATTACCGTTTCACAGATTTCCAACATATTGAGAGATGGTGGGAAATTATTTTCTGCGCTTACACTATGATTAGTTTAAGTTCTCCAGAGTTTTTCTGCTTAAATAAATCTCTTCAGATTGAGACTGAGGTACAAGAAAATAGTGATGTTGATTTTTCCAATCATAAACAGTGGAATCCTGAATACGGGTGGAAGAATACTTTAAATAATCTGCGTCTCATTGTCCAACCACTCTTACTATTTTGGTTGATTTATCCCTGGGTAGATATTTTCCCAAATTCTAAATTATTACTGGGATTTAATCATTTAATTGCTGCAATGAATCAATTTAAACTCTGTTATCCTTCTGGATAATTTCACTTATTTATTACTTTCTTAATTCGGAAAGTGACAGAAGAGGGGTATAGCAACCGCCAAGGCGGTTAAGACGCAAATTGCAAGACATCCTCAATTGCATCTCGTAAACAATCAAATTGCTCCAGTTTTTTGCGGATTCGACTTTTTAACCAAGACCAGCATTTTTCAATCTTATTAAGGTCTGGAGAATAAGGCGGTAGGTACAGCAGTTCACACCCCGCAGGAGCGGATCAATTGCTGAATGCGCCCACCTTTATGGAATGTGGCGTTATCCATCACCACAACCTGTCCTGGTTGGAGTATTGGAAGCAAACAAGTTTCCTTCCCTTGTCTCAAACACTGTTCGATTACACGCGCCCTCAACAGTAAAAGGAGCTATTAGGTTTTGATTACACAGCGCAGCAATCATGTTCACTCGACCTTCACGCCGTCCTGATTTGAGTGCATGGAAGCGTTGCCCTTCTCCCCCTCACCCCCTCAAGTGCTTCTCAAAGCCACAATCGGATCGAGTTGGGCAGCGCGACGTGCGGGAACAACACCAAAGAATAAACCGATACTGCCAGAAACGCTAACGGTAAGGGCAATGGCAACAGGAGAAATTCCGGCTTTTAATGGAGTCAAAGCTGCTACCAGCATAATGCCACTTGCACCGATCACAGTCCCAATCAAGCCGCCTGCTGCAGAGAGAATCACTGCCTCAATCATGAATTGGAGGAGGATGTCTTGCTGGGTGGCACCGATCGCCTTACGCAACCCAATTTCTTGAGTCCTTTCAGTGACAGATACGAGCATAATATTCATAATGCCGATACCACCGACAAACAGAGAAATCGAAGCGATCGCCACTAGCATAATTGTCAAAGCACCTGTAATTTGACCGACAGTTTGCAATGCATCTTTTTGAGAGCGCATAGTGAAGTCATCTTCACTGACAATTTTATGGCGTAGGCGCAGTAGATTGGTGATTTGAAACTGTGCTGCATCTACACTGTTAGTATCACGAGCCGAAGCAACGATATAATCTAAGGCAATACCATAGGGAGAATTCTTGCCCACAAGTCGGTTGGCTGAAGTTGTGATGGGAATCAATGCTGTGTCGTCGTAATCTGCTCCGACACTTGAGCCTTTCGCTTCCAGTACACCGATCACTTGAAAGCTATAATCTTTAATCCGCAACTGCTCACATACGGGGTTGCTCTTACCATAAAGTTTTTCTGCCAAGTCGGCACCAAGTACGGCAACTTGATTGTTGCGTTTCATGTCTA
>JAQYWP010000203.1 GCA_029379285.1 Rhizonema sp. PD38 | reverse complement strand
ACTTATTACAGTGTACCGAAGCCTTTCTTTTTTTTGTCTTTTTTTGGCTTCTTGTTCGTGCTGGCACCGCCTGGATAACCACGCCATCCAGGAGCGGTTTGACTATTTCCTCCGGCAGCTGGCGAATTACCCAAACCACCAAACATTCCTGGCATACCTGGTAAGCCACCTTGACCCATTTGCTGCATGAGACCGCGCATTTTTTGGAAGTCACCTACTAGCTTACTCACATCCGTTTCCCGATAGCCAGATCCAGAAGCAATCCGCCGCCGTCGATTAGGAGAACTCGCGAGTAAATCAGGATTCTTGCGTTCTGAAGGAGTCATGGAATTAATCATTGCTTCGCAGCGCTTGAGCTGAGTTTCTCCTTGCTTGAGTTGGTCATCTGTGATCTTATTCATACCTGGGATCATTTTCATGATGCCTCCCAGCGATCCCATGTTCTTTAGCAGGCGCAACTGCTTGAGAAAGTCAGTGAAATCAAACTTTGCTTGCAGGATTTTCTCCTGCATTCTCTCCGCATCAGCAAGGTCAAATTCTTCTTGGGCTTTTTCTACTAAAGTCAGAACATCACCCATACCCAAAATCCGCGAGGCCATCCGTTCGGGATAAAACGGTTGTAAAGCTTCAACTTTTTCGCCCACACCAACAAACTTAATCGGTGCTCCTGAAATTCGCCGCACCGACAAAGCAGCACCACCACGACTGTCACCATCCATTTTGGTGAGAATAGCTCCAGTAATGCCGATCTGGTCATGGAAAGTGCGGGTAAGATTTGCCGCTTCTTGACCAGTCATAGCATCCACCACCAAGAGTGTTTCATGTGGTTGGACAGTTTCTTTGATCCGGGCTAATTCCCCCATCATGTCTTCGTCAATTTGCAGGCGTCCAGCAGTATCAATAATCACAACATTGACACCTTTCGTTCTACCGCGTTCAACACCTTGCCGTGCAATTTCTACTGGATCTGCATCGGTTCCTAAAGAAAATACTGGCACGTTAGTTTGTTTACCTAACATGACAAGTTGATCAATCGCAGCTGGGCGATACACGTCTGTTGCGACCATCAAGCAGCTAAGATTTAATTTTCTTAAATGTAAAGCTAATTTGGCAGTAGCAGTCGTTTTTCCAGTCCCCTGCAATCCAGCCATCAGCACTACAGTGGGGGGCTGTTCAGCTTCTGCGAGAGGAACATTCACAGTTCCCATCACCTGTACGAGTTCATCGTAAACAATTTTGATAAACTGTTGGTCAGGTTTTACACCAGTGATTACCTCAGACCCCAGTGCTTTGGTTTCAACTTCGGCAATAAAATCTTTGACCACCTGGAGATTTACATCTGCTTCCAACAGGGCGCGGCGCACTTCCCGCAAAGCTTCTTGAATGTTGGATTGAGAAATTTTATCCTGGCCCCGCAGTTTCTTCCAGGTAGCTTCTAAACGGTCAGCAAGTGCATCAAACATAATTTGGTTACAGTGTAGTTAGCCAGCAGTTAGGTTGGGAGAGATCTGGACAAAAATGGACAACCATTGACAAAGTTCCTGATGAAAAACGACGACTTGAGCGCCTCAAGATGCTTTTATTTACGTCGCTTTCAACAACAGAACAGATCGAGCGCCTTGCGGAGGCGTTCGTTTTCAAAGACATAAGCATTTGTCCGGACTTCGCAAATCGGTTGTCTGTTTTTGCGAACAGAAAAATGAAGCGGGCAGTTCTGAGCAACGGAATCCCTCTGGGGTTTCAGTCGCCTGGATTGGGCAAACCCTACTAAGAGTGCTGACTCACTGTCAATCAGACTGCCTTGTTTTAACGCCCTATCTATCAGCTTAGTAGTTTTTACTCCAATTTAGTGGAGATTGGTGAAGGATTACTATACCATTGATTAAGTAAAAATCCGATAAAGTTTCCGGAAAAATGGTAATGAATGTTACTATATTAACTATGTATTTCCATATCTGGACTGGAAAGGGTAATCATGGCTCGTTTGTTTTTGCAACAAATGACTTATAACTGTATAAACGTCAAAAAAGTGCAACCTCAATGCACACGATATAAAAAAACAAAACTTTTAGATTGTAACGAGCCAGACTTAATCAGGCAATGAAGTGATAGATAATGAATTCTCTTGTTTTCAGTTTTGCCTGTTAAAAATATTGGGTGTGCAGTACTACGTATTTTTTAGCATAATTGTATCGACTTGCCCGCTCTTTAGCGGCTTATGGCTGTATCCTAAAAAGGGTTTAGCCTAGCAAGAGACCAACATGTTAATGCATGAAAAACGTTTCATTAGAAGGACTGGCATGAAAATCTCTAAGTGATTTGTATTTTAAATATGGGCAATCGCAATATTAAAAGCCCATTTACTGGATTAGTCGCACTAATATCGCCAGATAAAATGTTAGCTATTGCGAGCATTTTAGTATCAGGAAAGGATTTTTATTAGGCATGACCGTAGCTAACCGTAAAAAGATAAGTTTATCGACTGTTGCCACCAAAGCAGGACTTATTTTGCTTGTGAAGCAAACAACTCTGGTTGTATTGGGTTTTACAGTCATGCTGCTATTGACAAAAGGTCAACAGTCTAGTTTTTTGATTGGGTTTATCTTTTGCTTGGGGAGTTTATTTATTGTGTGGAATGAAAAAATGCGTCTCTCAAGAGAGTCACAACAACTCATAAAAACTTCTCAAGTTAAAAGCTTAACCGGAACTACTCTCGGTAGTGCAAATTTGAACGATGTGGAAATTGACGCAGTACAAGAAGCGGACAGTAAATTTACGTTGCTTCAGCAATTGATACGACAAGATAATAACAGTACAGGATTGCTCGTGGCTACCTCTAACAATCTAGAGCTAGCAGGTGCAGATCTGATTGATGCATACCTTGGCGGAACTAACCTTAGTGGTGCTGACCTCAAGAGTGTTAACATACATAATGGCAATCTCTGTGATGCAAATCTCAGCAATGCTAACCTCAGCAATGCTAACTTGAAAAATGCCAATCTCAACAGCACTCGCTTAGAAAATGCCAACCTCAGTTATGCTGACTTGACGAATGCCAATCTCAGCAATGCCAACCTCAGTCATGCTGACTTGACGAATGCCAATTTCAGTAATGCCAACCTCAGTCATGCTTGGTTGGTAGGTGCCGATCTCAGCCGTGTTAACCTTGCTGGTGTATATTTGTGGAATGCTAATCTCACCAACGCCAAACTTTTAGAGACAGATCTTAGTAGTGCTTACATGAGCAGCACTCAGTTGAGAAATGCGAACCTGAGTAATGCCATTCTTGAAGATGCCAACCTTAGTGGTGCTAAACTCAAGGGTACCAATCTTAGCAATGCTAACCTCGGTGGTGCCAATCTCAATTTTGCTAATTTGATAAATACAAACTTAACCAATACCAACTTAAAAGGTACGAAAGTTAAAAATGCTCGTTTGGGTTGGAATCAAGGACTCTCTGAAGAAGTAAAACTTGAACTCAAGCAGCGAGGGGCAATTTTTGAGGATGAGCCAAGCGATCGCACTCAATCAAGTGTCATCGAAGATCATCAATATAAAAATAAAGAGAGATCAGATCGCGAAAATGTAAAACGTGCCGTGAACAGTTAATTAGTAAGAAAAAGTCTTTCATGCGGTGTGTCTAACTAAATCTTCTACAGCGCTGGCTTTAGTCGGCAAATCAACTGTTAAAGTTTCACTGCCCACGGTTGTTACTAAAACATCATCTTCAATGCGAATTCCCCGGACATCCGCAAATTGAGATAAACGTTCCCAATTGACTACATCTTGATACTTTGAGCGCAATTGAGTATCGTTTAAAATTGCTGGAACTTGATAAAATCCAGGCTCAATCGTGACTAACATACCTGGTTGTAATGGACGATTTAAACGTAGATAGGCTAACCCAAAGCGATCGCTTCTTATTCTTCCCTGTTCGTAGCCAGCCAAATCTCCCAAATCTTCCATGTCATGAACATCTAAACCCAGGAGATGACCAATTCCGTGAGGAAAAAAGAGCGCATGTGCATCTATTTCTACTAAATCTTCGGCGTTTCCTTGTAAAATACCTAAATCTACCAAGCCTGACGCAATAATGGTACAGGCGAGTAAATGTAAATCCTGATACTCTACACCAGGATGCACCTTGGCAATACAAGCATCATGAGCCGCTAAAACAACATTATAAATATCTCTTTGGGTAGATGAAAAGCTACCAGAAACAGGATATGTACGAGTCACATCAGCCGCCCACCCCATTTCTGTTTCAGCACCGACATCAACCAGTAGTAGGTCGCCCGACTGCAATGGATTGTGATAATGTTCATTGTGTAAAATTTCGCCGTGAACCGTGACAATACTGTTGTAGGAAGTTGTCATATTATGGGCAATAATAACTCTTTCCATGGCTGCACGGACTTCTGCTTCTACATGAGCGCTCATTGTAGCTGCCATACCAGCTTTATGTGCCTCTACAGTGACTTCCCCAGCTGTTCTTAATTGAGTTAATGCGCTATCGTCATGAGTGAGACGTAGGGTAATAATAGCTTTGGCCAACTCTAAGTCAATTCCTCGTGGCTGATGTTGTGGTAAAATATTGCTTCTGAATAACTGCGACTGTTGTGTCCAAGTCCCAGCATCTTGCACGGCAATTGTAGCTGCACCTTCCACCCATAAGTCTAATTCTGCCATTGGCATAGCCGCGTCAGCACCAATCATATGAGCGATTTCCTCACGCGTTGGCATTTCTCCATGCCAAAGAGCATTTCCCGGTTTAGGATTGTCCATGAATAGTTCTAGTTGGCCTGCTTCCAGGCGAACTGCTGCGTTTGCAAGTGGTAATCCAGCAAAGTAGAGAAAATGGCTACTTGCACGGTAGGGTAACATATTGGAAGGAAAGTTACGTGGACTGCTACTTCCTGACCATAAAATTGCCGGAAAATCAACTAGAGTGGCTAGTCGTTGTCGTCGTTGGCGTAAAGTATCAATCAGGGAACCAGAGGTATTTTGCATCTGTATTTGTTCAGTAATTGGTAATGGCTAAGCTTTACAAAATGTGTATAACGTTTGTCAAAATATAGAAAGACTCTATTTCTAAGTGTCAGAAATGTCTCCTCAACCAAAAGCTCAAAAAAGTCCTGTTAAATCTTGTAATTGGTCAATAGAGCAATTGCCAGGATTAAGCCTAGAGGAAAAATCCCAACTAAAAACTTATGGCATTACAACCACGAAAGCGCTAGCTCAACAAGGGAAGACTCCTGCATCCAGATTAGCACTGGCAAATAAATTACAGATTCATCTACAGCATATTAATAAATGGGTAGCGTTAGCAGATTTGGCTCGGGTCGAGAGTGTAGGAACGCAATATTGCGGATTATTATTACATGCAGGCGTTATTTCCGTAGCGCAGTTAGCAACTATTCCAACTCACAAATTGCACCAACAGGTGTTGCGCTTAGTTGTTGCAACAATGCAAAATAAAGATTTGTGTCCAAAGGTTGAGCAAGTGCAACAGTGGAGTCAACAAGCAAAAATTTTAGTAGGGGCGGGTTTAATCAAATAACTTGTCAGTAAAAATGAACAATCTTGTCAAACCTGCCCGTACAGTTGTTAGTGGTTAGTAGAACAACTAACTACTAACCAGTATTACCTGCTTAGTCCTTGACTAACACTCCATTAAGGAAGATATCGGCAAGTCCTTCTGCCATTTGTTGCATCTCTTGTGGCGAGGCGTCGGGTTCCATAAGAGTATTGTTAGAAAAGCCTGCTACCGCGAACATTCCTAAAAACACCTTGGCAACAAGTTTAGCATCCATCCGACGATAGATACCTTTGTCCATTGCGGATTGAAAAAAAGCTTCGGCGACATCAGTCATTTTAACGATCACTTCTGCTTGAATGCGATCGCGTAAGTCTGGATGAAACTGTGCTTCCATAAAACAAACCCGCATCATATCCACATTCTTGTGCATATTCCACATCCGGCGACGCATAACCTGAGCCACAGCCTTATAGCTGCCCATTTCACTTAATTCAGTCAGTAAATCTGTGAGGATTTCTATCCAACCTTGAGTTGCTACCTCTACCAAAATTGCTTTTTTATTAGAAAAATGACGAAATAAAGTGCCTTCAGCTACACCAGCAGCTTGTGCTAAGTCGCGAGTTGTTGTGCCATCAAATCCAAGGGATGCAAATAATCGTTGCGCCGCTTGTAAAATACGGATGCGTGCCTGTGCTTCTGTTGGCGGGGAAGAATTAAAAACTCGCATAACAGTTATAGTCGTATCTCCGTCATAAAGCTTGTAGCAATATTGTCTAACGTCCGCGACAAAAATTACGGAAAGCTTAATACTTAATATAAGATTGATATTTTATGTTAGTTACAGGGAATGGGTAATTAGGAATATTTCTTACCTATTACCTATTACCCACTACCCATTCCCGTTTCAAACAGTCAGCATTGATTTTTCAATGACGAGTTCGCCTAAAGTTTCATCTTCAAATTGGGTTATAATTTCTAACTCTGTAATTTGTTGTTGTAACCAACTTGTAAACAAGTCTTCTAAAATCTTAACACGTAAACGTCGGTCTAATTTGGGTTGAATGACTTCTTCGACCCAAATTAGATGGACTCCTTCAAGAGTTACAATGGGCTTGAGAATTTGTGGTGGAGTAGCGTTAAAGACTGCTGTGGCAATCTCTTCTCTCCGAAAATCTTTGTATCGTAAGATACCTTGATACCCTCCTACACGGCGAAGTTCAGGATTTTGGATGTGTTTGTGGGCGACTTCTGGAAAACTAACTTTTCCTTGTTTGAGTGCATCAAATAGTTCTAAAGCCAAATCTTCATCATCAAAAATGATTTCATAAGTGACTGCTTCAGCGTAATCAAGTTGGTATTCAGATAATAAAGTTTCCACTCGATCAGCAAATAAATGAGTTATTAACTTGTTGGAGAGCAAATTGGTATATACTATTTGTTCAAAGTCATCAAGCGAAAGATGATGTTTTTCCATCCATGACCAAGTGTCTTTTGCTCTGATAAGTTTATTGGCTAAACGCAGATTATCTGCTGTCTGCTGAAGTTCTTCTATCTCAACTTTAATGCCTGCTTTGTTTGCCGCATCAGTAATAATTTTTCGAGTGGCAATACCTTCTATGAGTTTAGGCATTTGGTAGGATATTTTAATTTGCTCAATCAAATCTTTACTAGAGACTTTTAAAACTTTTGACATTTAATATCCTTTGATTTTAAAACAAGAACCGTTGACAGCACGATAGTATGAATCATTACGTACCTTTTGTCAACGGTAAATTAGCCGGAGGGCGGGTTATATTTTCAGTATTTTTATTCTATCGAAAAAAATAAAGCCCGTGGTTCATGGGCTTTCAACTATCAATTTCTAAGAACCAAGACCTCCTTTCTGTAATTTTTTAAACGGATCTAACATATAATCAATGACACGCTGCTGGCGGACAATGACTTCAGCAGTTGCTGTTTGACCAGGTGCTAAAGAGACGTGTTTGTTACCAGATTCAATATAAGACTGTTCCATGGTAATTTCCAAATCAAAAGTTTCTATGTTACCAGCACTTGTTTGCTGCACTTTCGAGTCAGGAGAGATTCTACTGACTTTTCCTGGTACGATTCCATAGTTTTGAAAAGGATAAGCATCAAACTTCATTTTGACAGGGCTTCCCAACTTCAAAAAGCCGCTATCTTTAGTAGGCATTTGAGCTTTAAGTACAAGAGGAGTATTTTTAGGTGCAATTTGGGCAATCATCTCACCAGGTTGTACCACAGCTCCTGGTTTAGTGATGGGTAAGGCAAAAATGACCCCATCTATTGGTGCTCGCACCACTTTTTGCTGTAACTGGAAGTTCAAGGATGCTATGTGGCTTGTTGTTTGAGCAATTTCCGACTTCTCGTTAGTAATATGTGTTTGCCAATCTTTGATTTGTTCCTGACTTTTAAGTACTGCTAGTTGACCTGTATGAATTAAGCTTTGATAGCTACGTTGTTGTTCAAGCCAGCGCAATTCTGCTTGTTTGATATCAGATTCACCTTGATGAATCGTTCGCTCATAAGTGCTATGTTGCTCTTGTATACTTGACTGAGCTTGAGAAATCTGAGATTGAGCTTGCATGAGCTGTTGTTGGTTTTCTTTTGTCAACTCTTGCACTTCATTGAAACGGTCTTGTGAAATCGCACCATCTGTAAAAGCTCGTTTATAGCGTGGTACTCTCTCTTGAGAACTTTTCAAACGAACTGACGCTAACTCATAAGCTGCTTTGCTGGACTCAAATGCTCGCTTCATTTGGTCAACTTTCGCCAGTTTTTCTTCGTTTTGGATGTTATATACCGTCTTCAGAGCATCCAAATTCTGTCGCGCCTGCTCAACTTGCGCCAGTTTTTCTAATTGTTGCGCTTGATTTTGCTGCTCTTGAATGCGAGTTGTTAACGATAGTTGATTCTTGAAGACTTCTTGTTGTGCTAGCTCTATACGCAGTCCTTCTAGTTTTGCCTGCGCTTGCTGTCGTTCTGTTTGCAAAACATTCGATTCGAGTTCAACCAAAACTTGTCCAGCTTTGACAGTATCGCCTTCTTTTACTTTGACAGCAGTGACACTACCCCCAGCTTGGCTATCGAGTTTTTGTGTAGCTCCTTTTGGTTCTATACGACCTCTAGCACTTCCTGTTTCATCTATATGAGACAGCATTGCCCACGGTAAGGCGAAGGCTGTAAAGCTGATTAGGACATACAGTAAAGAACGCGTCCACAGCCGAGGTAAGGCGTCCAACAGTTCTTCAGTTCCATAAAACCAATCACTTAGCTGCTCATTTACGGTAGAGTTTTCTACTGAATCAGGTGTAGATAATGCTGATGATGAATTCCAAGATGGGTTAGGCATGGTTTTTAAGAAAGAGAAGTTGCGATCGCTGATGTTTTCTTAGTTGTCGATCTATTGACAGGTAGAAAGTTAACAGTTGACTATCAACCGTGAATAGATCTATAAGCCACTATTTAACGTAAGTTGCTAGTTACATGGTTAAGGCTGGTATATAGATAATGGGGAAAAATCTATTTGCTTCGGAGAGAGTGCCCTTTTTCCCTTTTTCCCTTTTTCCCTTTTTCCCATGCACTATAGCTCAACCAACATGGGTTATTACCAGTTACTGGTTGCCATTAGATTGAATGACCAAGGGAAACTAGGCTCACAGTTTGATTGCAAGTCACAAATCGTAATGCCAGTATCCGTAGTATATTTGGTTGCTTGTTGACAGTCTGAATGTTTTTGCTTTGTGGAAAGCCCCATTTGTTTTAATAAACGGTTAATGTGGCGGGGGCTGATTTCAATGCCAAATTCTTGAGCTAAGTGCTTACCCAACCATTGGGCTGTCCAGCACCCAAATGCATATCCATATTCACGCGGACTGTGGGTGACTAATTCTTTCAATCGTTCTATATACACATCATTTACAGTCTTTGGTCTGCCGATAGGTCGCTCTTGCCATTTATGTGCCAGACCCGCTTGTGCAACCGCGCTCCAGTACCGCGCCATTTCCTGAGAACATCTTAATATCTGACAGATCTGGGTTTGCGATTTCCCCTGATCTGCCAGCAACATAATTTTTAGCCTTCGCTGATGTTCTGGTTGCAAATTAGCTTCTAAATTTTTGAGCAGTAACTTTCTCTGGAAAGGAGTAAGAAACTTGCTTTCTTTCTGGAGATAATTATCAAGATTTTTATCTTGACTTGAATGATTTGTCATGATCGTTACTTGTGGTCATCAACTGCAAGGAATGGGCGTATGCGTCTGCTGTAGATGTTGCTGAAATCCCGGCCAAGGTTTGACAGCTACATTGTTAACTAGCTTTTTATAGCTAATTAATGACTTACTTAATGTTTCTTGCCTAATGCTAAGTAATGAGTTCTATGAAGATAATAGTATTACTCTGCTACCATGTAACAATACTGTTTGTATAAACGTGAATTTTTGACGCTTTTGCGTGAAGCGAAGTATAGTGTAGCAAAGTGAGCTAATAGACAGTTCGTAGCTTGCAAACTTTTCATGCTTACTAGAGTAGTCTAACATAATGAATTGTTTATGAGTAAACAGTGTTGAAAAAGTATTCTGTTAAGTATTAAAAAGTATTCATATATTTTGTCAATCTATATTTAGGAATAGATCATACTTCATTCAAACTGGGTAAGCGTAAATAAAAAGAAGTATGTAAAGCTGTGTAGAGAAGAGGTTTTACGTGCAGGCAATTATTTATGGGGTGCAGACTTAGAATTTTTTTAAATGAAGCTGAAAAGCAGACACTAGAAACGTTAAGGCGATCTGCTCAAGTTCCGCAACGTACTAAAGATCGCGCTCAGGTATTACTTTTAAATGCGCGAGGCTTAAAAAATGAGCAAATCGCTCAAGGTATGAACTGGGCAGTTTCCACAGTGCGTTTAACAATTCATCGTTGGCAGAAAATGGGGTTAGCTGGATTATGGGATGCTCAAGGTAGAGGTGGAAAACCTCGATATACCGAATCGGACATGATTTATTTAGAAAGATGTCTGGAACAAGAGCACTCAACTTACACATCCAAACAACTAGCCGCTAAACTCGCTCAAGAACGTCAAGTTCACTTAAGTCCTGACCGATTGCGACGGGTGCTAAAAAAAAGAGAAGGTGTTTAGTTTAATACTTCCCAAAATCTCACAACTTTCAAAGGTGAATTATTTGGAAGCTTAACGCTTATTTACATAACTTTGTTTATTCCTACCTTGTGTAAAAGAATATTCAAAGTTTATGAT
>JAQYWP010001183.1 GCA_029379285.1 Rhizonema sp. PD38 | reverse complement strand
GTATTAAAGCAGTTTGATATTGTAGATTGAATAAACAGAAACTAAGCATACTATGAAAACAGTTGACAAGAGTCAATTAAAAGCTAATTTACTAGAATTTTTGCAACTTGTAGAGTTAGAAGGTGAAGAAATTTTAGTGACTGATGGAAATAAACCAGTCGTGAGAATTTCTCAGTATGAAAAAACTTCTGAAACCGAAAAATTATTTAAGAATATGCAAGGTAAAGTGAAGTATTTTGAAGATTTAACTAACCCAACTACTGAAGAATGGCAGGAAGTATAAAAATTGTCCTTGACACCTGTGCTCTTATTTGGTGGAGTTTAGATCCAGATAAACTTTCTGAGTATGCAAAAAAAGCTTGTTACCAAATGGAACAAGAAAAGAATGCTCTAGTTCCATCAACAGCCGTCTGGGAAATAGCTATCAAGGTCAAAAATAAAAAATTAGATTTAGGAGTAGGTATTGATGAGTATATCACAACTTTAAAAAAGTCAGATGTTATTCGTATTATCCCAATTGATGAAGAGATTTGGCTTGAGAGTGTCAAATTAGAATGGGAACATCGAGATCCAGTGGATAGAGTAGTCGTAGCTGTTGCCAAAATAAACCAAGCTGTGATTATGACAGCAGATAAAAAAATAGCTGATTTCTATTCTTTAGTAATTTGGTAAGTTGAAAGTGAAACAGAAAAATCGCAATATTTAGTGTTGCTTATAGTCGAGAAAATGATGAGATATTCTAGCGTAACTTCTAATGAAAAAATACGTAAAAAAAAGTTGTAATATTATACTCAGTGTTGGGAGTAAATATAGTAGTTCGCTGTGAGCAGGCTTGAAAGTCCCGTGGTTTCCGTGTTTTCTCATTAGTTAATGTCCTAATATACCTGGCAACTGCTATATCAACGTAATTGTCAGAGTGATTATTATAAGAACAAATAAGTCAATGAAAAATTATTACAAAGATTTTTTAATTCGTGACTGGGAAAAGCGTGATCGCACCGCAGCATCAGAAATCATCCAGTCTGTGTTATCAGAATACGGTTTGCTCTTTGAGCCAAATGGCGCAGACTGCGATGTGCTGCAAGTTGAAAAATATTACTTGACGACTGGGGGAGAGTTTTGGGTAATCGAACACCAAAATCAACTTGTGGGGACTGGTGCATATTACCAGGTAAAACGTGGAGAAAAAGCTGTAGAAATCCGAAAAATGTATATCTTACCCAGTTATAGAGGTTTGGGGCTGGGTAAATATTTGTTACAACAGCTAGAAGCAGCGATGGCATCCCGTGGGTTTCAGCAAATTTGGATTGAAACCGCCAGTGTGTTGGCAGAAGCAGTCAAGCTGTATGAAGGCAACGGCTATGAGAAAGCAACAGGTGTCGAAACACTCCGTTGCGATGCCTTCTCTTCGAGACGCTCTGCGAACGGCAACGGCTTAAGCCGTATCGCGTCTATGTACAGTTACTACGCCACTAACAATCCCTGTAGCTCACATGCAACTTTGGACTCATTATCTTAACAGCTTACTAAACTTATTTCTCAAATCCAACTGTCCTCTGTGTCAACGTTCAACTCCTCAAGAATTCTGTCTTGACTGTGACAGGCAGTTACAAAAATGTTGCTTACCTGATCCCAAGTGTCTTTGGCAGAATCCTTTACCAGTGTTTGCATGGGGGAGGTATAGTGGTAACCTCAAACGAGCGATCGCTGCGATGAAATACGAAAATCAACCTCAAATTGCCCGTCATTTAGGTAAATCCTTGGGAGAAGCATGGTTGTTAAATGTACCAGAATGCGATCAACAGCTTGTGGTTGTTCCCATTCCACTCCACGCAAATAAGCAAAAACAACGTGGTTACAACCAAGCTGGACTTATAGCACAAAGTTTCTGCAACATCACTGGATTTAAATTAAAACTTAATGGTTTGGAACGGATACGAGAAACGAAGCCCCAGTTTCGTTTATCCGTATCTGAACGGGAAGAAAATTTAACTCAAGCCTTTATTTTAGGAAAAAACTTTCCTCGCCGTCCACATATCCAAGTTCTTTTAATAGACGACGTATATACTACAGGTGCTACAGCTAGGTCTGCAATGCAAACATTTCGTCAACACGGAATTACCGTCTTAGGGCTAGCTGTAGCAGCTACGACTCAAGGAGAGGGAGTGAGGAATACTACAACTTAACGTAGCGTATCTATGCAAGAATTATAGTCTTATCGGCACGATCTGCCGGAAAAAAACTATAATTAACCAGACTGTTTTTGTGGGAAAATTCTTTGGAATGATTACTAAAGCTTTTGCTAAGGGTTGGAGACAAATCACAATCATTCCCGCGACGTTGTTAGCAATTAGTACGAGTACAACAGGAGCTTTTGCTCAAGTTAGATTGTACAGTCCAATTCCTTTACCTACGAGTGGCGAAGTTTCTGAGAAGCTAACAGATAAAGATATTCCTACAGGTCAAGGCGGCTATGCTCGTGATTACACCGTTAAGTTAAATAAAGGTGATAATCTGGTTATAGATCTCAGTTCTGACAGCTTTGATACCATCGTCAACCTTCTGGGACCTGATGGTTCAACGGTAGCAGAAAATGATGATGGTCCTGATGGCACCAGTAATTCTCAGCTTTTTACCCGCATTACGGAAACAGGATCGTATATCGTTCGTGTCCGTTCTTTTGGCGAAACTGGGGTTGGACCCTTTAAACTTAAGGTGACACGACTTAAACCAGTCAGTCGCCTCGCTCCAAGTCAAAAGTCAAAAGTGAGCCAGCGCGGACGCCACATGCCTAGGTCGGGCTGACCCTCCTGCAGCAGTGCCTCCAGAACGGGGGTTTCCACGCCACTTCCTTCAACGGGGGGAACCCCAACGCTCTTATCCTGC
>JAQYWP010001182.1 GCA_029379285.1 Rhizonema sp. PD38 | reverse complement strand
GAACTGGCACTTAGTCAAGGAATTGACATTCAAATTTCCAGGTGCAAGATCTGAGATAGCCTCACAAATCAATTCATAACAATGGCTTCAAGTTGACTCAGTAACTGCTCTAGTTTCTGAGTTTTATCTGGGTCATTCCAAAGCTGCTGGTTTTTCTTTGCCATCTGGACAGTCAACGTCAAGCGTTGCTTCAGACTTATAGGTTTGGAGGGTGCTTTTGTAGTTCCATTCAATGCTTTAACTCGTTCCTTGATAACGCTTAAGCTAAGAGAATGATTAATTGATTCTTCTAAGAGGTTTCGTCGGACATCTTCGTCTTTGATACTAGCAATCAAAATGCCTTTAGTGTAATGAATTTTGCCCAGACGGATAGCATTCAATATATCTAGTGGTTTTTTCAACATTGGAAGCCGAGTGGCAACGAACGATTGCCAAGTGATTCCTCCTAATGAGTTAAATACTTGTTGAACAATTTCAGCTTCAGTACTAACCAAAACGTTTTGGTTAGTGCTTCCTTTGGTGGCATTATTCATGCGATAGAGAAAACTAACAACTTCTTCTGTGTTGTATCCCATCTGACATTCCAAGAATCGCAAAGTATTATCTAACTCTTCTAAAGCACTGAAGTCTCGGCGACTTGTATTTTCCGAGATGGCAGCGTGGAAAGCAGTACGGTCGTCCCAATCAAAAACTTTGACGGGAACAGTATCCAGTCCGAGAATTTCTGCGGCTTTTAAGCGACGAAGTCCTGCGACTAGTTCATATTTCCCAACTAGACTGGGGTGGAGACGAACCCAAAGAGGCGAACGAATTCCGTTAGACTTGATGTCATCATTCGCCCATTTTTGCAACTCAATTAGATCATAGTAATGTCGGACTGGCTTACCATCAGGAACAAATGTAAACGTGCAAATAATTGAGTGACTGGGTATAAGTTGTTCTTTGGTTGCAGCTGCTGTTTGTCCAAAGTTCTGAGTAGTGGATTGCCCAAAGACGAAGCTCAGTTCTTCGCTATCGGAGATGGCATCCTTGAGTTGTCGTCGATTATTCATGATGATTTCGACTGAAATAATGAGCAAGCTTCTGTCAAAATTTTGGTATAAGCACTGGCAGCAGCTTTGGGCGCATCTCCTTTCATGCGAAACACAGTACTACCTTGTCCAGGTGCATCTTTAATACATTGACGCTCAGGTAGAGTTGTATTCAGCAGGGGAATAATACCGTTTTGTAAAACTTCTGTCGCTTCTCGTAATAAAACAGTATTATCTTTAACCGCATTGAGATAAATAGCAGCAATGGGAGAACCTCCTCTAATCTCCTGAGCTTGACGTACAAACTGTACGATTTTGCCTGTACTAGCTAAATCGATCATTGAGTCTCGACAGGGGATAAGTACTAGATGGGAGCGGATTAAAATTGCTTTGGTCATTTCCGATGCATTTCCAGGTCCATCTACGACAACGACATCATAGGATGCTGTTAGTAAAGGAAGCTCATCAAACAAAACTTCTGGATCGCTGATTACCTTGTGAACGAATCCCAAATCTTTTGCCCAACTAGATGAACTTTGTTGACCATCAGCGTCAACTAAGATAGTAGAACGTCCCTGATGAATAAACCAATCAGCCGCATGAACAGCTCCTGTTGATTTCCCAGAACCACCTTTCTGGTTAGCAAATGCTAAAATTAGGGGAAGTTTAAGAGCCGCAGATTTAGTAGACTTAGATTTTGGCATAGTCGGATCTACAGCAAAACGTGTGGTTTGATAATATCATTAGAACAAGCAAACTGGCACAAAAATGAATTTAACCAAAACGCGTTTTGGTTTGATAGAAGAAAGGACTTGCTCCTGGTACAGAAGGTCGTCTACACCAACTAGAAACTTGATTACAGCAGAAGAAATTAGTCAAATTATCAATAACCATCAGTTCTATTCGCTCTCAACGTATGAGGTTGAACGTCTTGCCCTGATTGCTCAAATCTACCGAAGTAAGACTAATCGCCACATACCTGCTTTTTGTTAAGTTAATTGGCGCAGTCGCTACTCTTTGATCCTCTCAGATCCTGATTCAACCACAATTCTTCTCGAATGGGTCAATACGACCAATACCGAGATTGAGCAACTTCTGCTTGACAGATTCCCAATCGTCGCCACAGTAATAATACTTTTTATCTCGCAAGTTAGCTAGATAATATCCTGATTTACCTCCGTTAATCCGGAAGAATTCAGTAACCACTGTTTGCTCTGTTGTGTTATACGAAAGCACTATGTTTTGTAAATCAGTTGGTTCATTGTCGGGACTGTAAAACACTTTACCAGGTTCTTTTATGAACCAACCTGCACCACTGCGCTTGTAAATTTGGTAATAGATTGGGGTAACAATTTTATTTACCATGATAAGCTTTATTTAAGGACGCAATTCGTGAAGCTCGCGCACCCGTAGAGGCTTTTGTCTAGCAGAGTTCGCGTGAAGCTCCCAACTAGTATTTGGGAGCTTCTAGGTTAGCTAGGTTTACTAGTCAGATTCCGATTCTGGATCGTCCTCATCTTCAATTCCTAGCTTTTCACGGACTTCATCACCAAAAACAATTTGGCGATCGCCAGTTTCCTCATCAGTCTCAACCCAACGGTCTTGAACTGTATGAGTTTCTTCGTCGAGATGTTCGTAAACCTTCTCGATTTTTGGCTCTCCGTGTCCATTGCCTGATTGAACCATATTCGTATCACCTCCTTAATATTAGCGAAAACGTCATAATTACCAGGTGTATACCTGCATTTCGTAGATTTATAAGGTGGTTGCGTGTAGTTCAATCGAGTTCTATGCCGCCTTGATGCCGCTGTCTTTGCTGCAAAGTCTGCCGGATGGAATCTTCCATCCGGCGAGCTTTGCG